>JAADIN010000257.1 GCA_013151315.1 Planctomycetota bacterium
GGTCTTCGTCCTCGTTTTCTGCTTCGGCGAGTGTGGTGACAAAAACACGTTTCCCTTTGGCTTCGACCCACCGACCTCGTAGTTGATCGAAACGATAACGGCCCTTCGTCTCCCGGCAGTCGACCATTTTGTCGCAAAACAAGTCGTAGTGGCCTGACACCTTCCAGACCTGCGGGTGCATGATGATCGTGCAGTCGAGCCCGGTCATTTCATGCGTGCTCGGGGCCCCTTCGGCGACGGTCAGTTCGTCGTGCGAGGTGACCATATCTTGCCACCAGGCCTCTTTGATGTTGCGCTTCAGCTCGACGCCGAGCGGGCCGTAGTCCCAAAAGCCGTTGATGCCGCCGTAGATTTCGCTTGATTGAAACAAGAAGCCGCGCCGCTTGCAGAGCGAGACGAGTTTTTCCATTTCCATGAGATTTGCTGCGGTTTGAGTCGATTCCTTGAAGTGCTGCGAACGGGGCATTCTACAGGCGTCGATAGGCGAGCGTCTACGGCAGGCGAAGCTCGCCCGAGCCGAGGTCCATTTCGGGAACGACATCGAGCGTGTCGAGCTGGGCACAGAGAACCAGATCGGTGTCGTAGCCAAGGACCAGTAAGTTCATGCCGCCGGGTGTAACGCAGAGTTCAAGAGCCAATTGCTCGGAGGCGGTTCGGCCCTCGGCTTGGGCAAGATTTTTTAGCTCTTGCCATTCGCCCAGCGCAGCCTGGGCCCATTCATTGGTTTGCCAGGGCGAGGCAGAAGCTTGCGAGAGTAGCCCATCGCAGATTGCCCCGGCGGCAAGGTTGTCTTCGCGGGTGATTTTTCCGTCGGTACCGGCACAGAGAATGTCGATCCGCGGGGAGTCAGCGAGCGTTTCGACCAGCGCTGCCCGATTATTGGCTGCCCCAATGAAAACCCGGCTGGCCAGCCGGGCGTGGGCCAGGGCTCTGGTGCCGTTGGTGGTGGTGAACAGAACTGTGCGGCCAAAAACTTGGTCAGCCGTGTAGTCGGCGGGCGAGTTGCCGAGATCAAAACCTTCGATTTGCTCGCCGCCCCGCTCGCCTCCGAGCACGATTTCGTCCCGCGAGAATTGCTTGGCTTTGGCCCAGGCTTCGTCGATTTCGAGGCAGGGTACGACGCTGTTAGCGCCCGAGGCTAGGGCGTGGCAGATGGTGGTCGAGGCCCGTAGCAGGTCGACGACTACGACCACGCTGCCGGCGAGCTCTGATTCAGCAACAAACTGGGGCAGGTAGTGGACGTTGAGTTCGGGCAAGGGAATTCGGATTGCGGATTGTGGATTGCGGAATAAAACTTGCTAACTTCGGCTATTGTGTCAGATCGAAGCTACTTTCCTCAACCCTCACCCCCCCCAACCCTCAATGCCCTCTGTCGTCGACAAATCTGGCCCGCGTGTGCGGAAGATGTTTGGGGAAATCGCCGGTCGGTACGATTTCCTCAACCATTTGCTCTCGCTGAACGTCGATCGCTATTGGCGGTGGCAGGCGGTGCGTCGGGTCCCGCCGGGGCCGGGGGCGAAGATTCTCGACTTATGCACCGGCACGGGCGACTTGGCGTTGGCCTACCATCGGGCGGCTGGCGGCAAGGCGGAAATCATAGGGGCCGATTTTTGCCATGAAATGCTCGAAATCGCTCGGCAGAAGGCGGCCAAGTCGGGCGCGCCGATCATGTTCATCGAGGCCGATACCCAGCATGTGCCGCTGGAGAACGATCAATTTGATATCGTCTGTGTCGCCTTTGGTCTCAGGAACGTCGCCGATACCGACGCAGGCTTGGCCGAGATGGTTCGCGTTTGTGCCCCGGGCGGCAAGGTCGCGGTGCTTGAGTTTTCGACGCCGACCTGGCAACCGTTCAAAGGCGTTTACGGCTGGTATTTTCGCAACGTGTTGCCGCGCATCGGGCGACTGTTCTCGCGCAGCTCGGCCGATGCATACAACTATCTCCCCAGTAGCGTCGGCGAATTTCCGCAGGGAGAACAGCTCGCCAACCGAATGCGAGCAGCCGGCCTGACCGAGGTCACGCATCAAGGTCTTACCCTAGGCGTCGCGACTCTTTATGTTGGAAAGAAGTAATAGTCGCGAATCTGAAAGAAAATGGCCGCGATCTGACAGATCGCCGGAGTAAAGTTTCTCAAATGTCAAAAAATATCTGCCTAGGTATCACCGGCGCCAGCGGCGCGCTCTATTCGATTCGCCTGATCGAAGTTTTGTTAGCCACGGGCTACGACGTGCATCTCTCGATCAGCGAGAGCGGTGCCGAGGTGATCCGCCAGGAAATGGGTTTGAAGGTCAACCTCAAGAAATTCAAGCCCTCGGATTTGATGCTCGACGAGATCGACTCGGCCGGCGATAGCAAAATCCAACTTCTCCAGGAAAGCGCCGGCATCGGCACGGCCGACAGCAACGTGCTCTCGGTCGACGCAGGCCGATTGGGCGAGTTGCAGTATTATCATCACCAGGATTTTTATGCCCCGATGGCAAGCGGCACGTTTCGCACACGAGGAATGGTCGTCTGTCCTTGTTCAGGCACAACGCTCAGCGCAATTGCCCAAGGCGGGGCAAGCAATCTCATCCAGCGAGCCGCCGAGGTGCATTTGAAAGAACGCCGGCGACTGATCGTCGTCCCCCGCGAGACGCCCCTTTCGTTGCCGCACATCGAAAACATGCGCCGTGTGACCGAAGCCGGGGCCGTTGTGATGCCTGCCTCGCCGGGCTGGTATCATGGCGCGACGACCATCCGCGACCTAGTCGATTTTATGGTGGCGAGAATCTGCGACCAACTCGATATCGATAATGGTCTCATGAAACGTTGGGGAGAGAAATGAGCGGATAGCCGCGATCTGACAGAAAGTAGCCGCGATCTGACAGATCGCCGGAGAAAAATCGCAACCACCATGCTAACCACTGTCCGCCATTTCCTGTCGCTAATTCGCTTTAGCCATACGCTGTTTGCACTGCCGTTTGCAATGTTGGCGGCGATGATGGCGTGGGCAAAGGGCGCATTCCGCTGGCAAGAACTCCTCGGCATCCTGCTCTGCATGATCACCGCCCGCAGCGCAGCAATGGCGTTCAACCGCCTAGCCGACCGCAAGATCGACGCCGAAAACCCGCGCACCGCAGGCCGACACCTTCCCGCCGGCATCCTAAGCGTCACCCAAGTCACCGCGCTGACTGCCGCTTGCGGTTTCGCATTCATCGCCAGCACGCTGCTATTCTTACCCAACCGACTCCCGCTCTACCTCAGCCTCCCGGTGCTCGCCTTCCTCTGCGGCTACAGCTACACCAAACGATTTACGTCGCTGGCCCATTTTTGGTTAGGAGTGGCACTCGCCCTATCGCCCATCGCCGCCTGGATCGCCATCCGCGGCGAGGCGGTGTTGCAGTCGCCGATAGATTTGCTGCCTGTGGTAGTCCTCGGCGGAGCCGTCTTCGCCTGGGTCTCCGGTTTCGACATGATCTACGCCTGCCAAGATTTTCAGTTCGACCGCGAGGCCGGCTTGAAGAGCATCCCCACGCGGCTTGGCGTGGCCGGCGCGTTACGATTGGCCGCCCTCTGCCACGCCGTGGCGGTGGTGCTGCTCGCGGTGTTGCCGTTGGTCTACCCGCCGCTAGGGCTCATTTACTGGGCCGCAGTCGCGGTGGTAGCCGCTCTGCTGATCTACGAACACGCCCTGGTGCGGCCCGACGATCTCGATCGAGTGAATGTCGCCTTTTTCAACGTCAACGCCGTGATCAGC
>JAADIN010000231.1 GCA_013151315.1 Planctomycetota bacterium
TGCCCCGGTGCCCAACGCTTCGGCAAGGTCTCGCCCCAAGCTGCGCACATAAGTCCCGCTGCCGCAGCGGAGGTTGATTTTTAGCTCGGGATAATTGTAGCCCGTGACACGTAGCTCGTAAATTTCAACGGGTCGAGGCTCGAGCTGCACCGCCAAACCTTCTCGGGCGAGCTTGTAGGCCCGCTGGCCATTGACCTTCAGAGCAGAGTAAGCCGGCGGGCGTTGCTGAATTTCCCCCAAGAAATCGGGCAGTTTCGATTCGATCTCTTCCCGCGAGGGCTGGGGTGGCGAAGCGAGTTCTCGCACTTCGGTTTCGATGTCGTCGCTATCGCTAGTTCGGCCGAGCAAAAAAGTCGCTTGATAAACTTTGGGCATCGCTTGAACGTACGAAATAAGTCGCGTTGCCGGGCCGATACACACGACCAGCACGCCGGTTGCCAGCGGGTCGAGCGTCCCGGCATGCCCCGCCTTCGCGGGGCGAACGAGCCGTTGGACGCGATTCACCGCATCACGCGAAGTCCAGCCAATCGGCTTGTTGAGGTTAAGAATGCCAAACATCGATTTTCTTTCCGTGACAAAGCCGGGGGGTTGCAACCCCCCGGCTTTGGAGGTCTTATTTCCTTCAGATTCTCCCCCGCCGATCGTATTTGAGCAACCGACTTTGAACGACGACTCCTCCACTCCCGAAACTCTTGAGCAGGCTTTGCTCGACGCAAACCTTCAGATCGAACCTGGGCAGATCGAGCTTCTCGACCGCTATCGCCAATCGCTTTGGCGATGGAACGAGCAATTGAATCTTACGCGGCATACGACCTTCGAAAAATTCGTTGGCCGCGATGTCGTCGATACGCTTGAGCTTGCCAAGCTACTTCCGAAGGGCGAGCGGGTGCTGGATATCGGCACCGGCGGCGGCGTGCCGGGGCTCCTGTTGGCCATTTGTCGCCCCGACTTGCGGGTGAAGGTCAGCGAGTCGACGCAGAAAAAGGCACGGGTTGTCCAGGCAATCGTCAAGGAGTTGCAGTTGCCGGTCGAGGTTTTTGCTTGCCGAGCCGAGGAAGTGCTGGAGCTAAAAACGTTCGATACGTTGGTGGCCCGGGCTGTCGCTTCGCTTTGGAAAATCCTCACCTGGGTCGAGCCCCACTGGGCAGCCTTCGATCGGTTGCTTCTGATCAAGGGCCAACGCTGGGTCGAAGAGCGAGGCGAGGCGCGACACCGTGGATTGCTCAAACACCTCCAACTACGCAAAGCGGCTACCTATCTGACTCCGGGGACCGACATGGAAAGTGTCATTCTAAGCATCTGCCCCGCTGCCGCCGTCGAAGGAAGTATCAAGGGAAAGTAGGCGGCAGGGATGGTCTTTTCCCGGTTTTTAGCTTAGACTCCCGGACTCAGTGAAAGAGATATTTCCCCTCGGCACCGTCGAGGTCTTGCACGATTTTCCACTTTACTACCGGAGATTGCCCCGTGGCTGACGAAAAGAAAGAGACTTCTGGACAAGAGAAAAACGCAGGTGGATCAATCGGTGGCCAAGCGACCCAAGATCAGCAAAAGGAGGCCCAGCAGCAAGGCAGTCGCGTGCAAGTGGACGATTCGGCGGCAATCTGCTCCTACGCCAATTTTTGTCGTGTTACCGGCACGCCGGAAGAATTGATCATCGACTTCGGTCTCAACTCGCAGCCCTTCGGCGTACCGACCGAACCGGTAAAGGTTTCACAGCGAATTGTCACGAACTACTACACCGCCAAGCGAATGCTCCACGCCTTGCATCTTTCGGTGCAACGCCACGAGCAAGCCTTTGGTGTGCTCGAGACCGACGTGCAGAAACGGGTCGTCGCCCAGCCGAAAAAGTAGGAGATCGCGTTTCTATTGGTTCGTTTCTATTGGCTTAACTGCCGGCTGCGCTCCATCGCGTCTTCGGCCAGCCGGATGTAGTCCTGGTTGTTGGTTCCCGCGTAGGCCCGTTGATAGGTGACGCTCAAGGCGGTGTAGCTGAAGGGATCGTTGGGTTCGAGTTCGGCTGCCTTCTGCGCGTGCTTCACGGCCTCTTCGTGTTTGTCCAGACGTTGCTGGACGACGGCGAGCGCTGAATGCGCCAGGGCATAGTTTTCGTCGACCTCCAGTACTTCCTGCAGCTTGGCTGCGGCTTCGTCGAGCTTGCCCTCATCTTTGAGTTGGTCGGCCTCGTCGTACAATTTCACTACATCAGGCATTTGGAATGTTTCCTTTTCCGGCACGAGTCCGTCTTCAAGTCCAGGATTTGATGTGAGCCGCAACGCGCTAGCGTCGGGCAGAGTTGCCCACCAATAGGCCCACCTACCGATAGGCCCGCGGCTAGCGCCGTGCGGCTCACCGAGTCTACAGCACGCTAGCACTTCTTGCACAGGGATCTGGAGAATCTGGGGCATATGGCACGGTTTGCTTGCCAGGGCTAAGCCGTCACAAACGGATTATCCGATAACATCGCTAGCGGCCCATTTTTTACGACGAGCTTGGGGCCGCACCGCTCTTGCAAGTCTGCCGACAACTGAGGACCCGCCGTGAAGATCCACCCTTCTGCGATAGTGAGCCCCGAAGCGGAACTTGGCATCGATATCGAAATCGGCCCCTATTGTATTGTGGAGTCGGGCGTTCGGATTGCGGATCGATGTCGCCTGGTTGCCCATGTGAATATCCGTACCGGAACTACCTTGGGCTGCGACTCGACAGTGTACGAAGGGGCCGTGTTGGGCGGGCTGCCACAGCACGCCAATCCCAAGTCCGAGCCAGGAAGTGTGACGATCGGCGAACGCAACGTATTCCGTGAACACGCGACGGTGCATCGGGCTATGCACCAAGGCGAAGTGACACGTATCGGAGACGATTGCTTTTTTATGGTCGGAGCCCACGTGGCCCACGATTGCCAAGTCGGCGATCGGGTGATCTTAACCAACGGCACCATGTTGGGCGGCCATGTCGAGGTAGGCGAACGTGCCTGTCTTGGCGGCAACGTCGCAGTCCACCAGTTCTGCCGCATCGGTCGGTTGGCGATGGTTGGTGGCTGCACCAAGGTCGTCCAAGATGTCCCACCGTTTGTACTGACCGATGGAGCCACGGCGCTAGTCGTTGGGCTCAACACGGTCGGACTCCGACGAGCCGGTTTGGATCGGCAACAGATTCTCGACCTCAAAGGCGCCTACCGCTTGATCTATCGCAAGGGCTTCGCCTTTCGCAAAACCCTGGCCGCGCTCGAGGAGCAATTTCCACTAGGCGTAGCATCGGAATTTGCGGAGTTTTTCCAAAGCGGCCAACGCGGGTTTGTCCAAGAGCGCCGCCGCCCACCGCGCATGGCACTACGCGTCCATCCGGCGCCGGACGAAATCGAGGAAACGTCGCCTCGTCGCATGGCCGGTTAAACGTGGCTTAGCAGATCGGTTGCGCCGCCATTCGTTAGTTTGACTCGGCTTCGGTTTTAGGGTACCTTCGACCAAGAGGAGGTGTGATTATGAATCCAGTCAGCACGACCGATGCCATGACGAGGCTTTCTCATTTGATTGAGCAAACGAATGAGTCCCATGAACCCGTTTTGATCACCGGCAAACGGGGCAATGCGGTGTTACTCTCCGAGTCGGATTGGCTGGCTGTCCAAGAATCGCTATACCTCGGCGGTATTTCGGAGCTTGTGGAGGATGTCAAAAAAGGATTAACCACGCCCCTGGATGAGTGCTCGCAGGAGCCCGGGTGGTGAGGTATCAGCTTTACTTCACCAAGCGAGCTCGAAAAGATGCTCGCAAAATCAAGCAAACCGGCTTGCGCCTCAAGACCGAACAACTACTAGAAATTCTACGCCAAGATCCGTGGCAAACCCCACCGAGATACGAAAAACTCGTTGGCGATTTGGCAGGTGCCTACTCTCGACGTATCAACATCCAGCACCGTTTGGTCTACCAAGTGATGGAAGACGAGCAAGCGGTGAAAGTTTTGGCGATGTGGACGCACTACGAATAGACGACACGAATAGGCGACTTCTACGACGAACGTCCTTTCTCACGTTCCCTGGCCTTCGGCTTCCACTAGTGCTTTGACCAACATGAATTGAGAGCTGACAAAGCACTAGGGTGGCCAAAAATCGTTGCTGCACGCACTCGCCGGCAGCACTAGGTTAAGGGCACCGAAATCGGGCGACCCTGCCTCAATCTCGTGCATGCAGTGCTATCACTCGAAAGTTGGCGATCTGGAGTAGGAGCAAATCGTAGAATGCGATTACACTTTGCCCTCGGGCACGCTGGGATAGCGTGCTATTCGTTTTGCCAAGGAGGGTTTTTGTGATGCGTCTATTCATGCCACGTCTCTTAATTTTGGTTGGGTTCTTTCTTTTTCTCAACAGCCCGTCGGCTCTCGCGGCTGGCCATGCCTTCAACGCAAATTTCACGGTCTTGGTGGAAGCAAAGCCGAGTCAAGAGCAAGGGCAGTTCGTCGCAGAATACGTTCTCGATCGGGCAGAAACGCTTCGCGGTGAAATTGCGACCGAGTGGATCGGCAGACCGATCCCGACCGGAGTCGGGCGGACTTCGATCACCGTCCATTTTCACCCGGGCATCGAGAGCGCTCTTACTTGGGCCAAGGATCGTCCCACTCGCACTTTGCACTCGGTCTATCTACGCACGACTCCCGAACGGGTTCAGCAGGCGGTTGAAGAGATGTTGCCGCATGAGATAGTTCATGTCGTGTTTGCGACGCAATTCTCTCATCCCAATCGTCTGCCTGTTTGGATCGAGGAAGGCATTGCTAGTCGCTACGACGACGCGCAGCGCATGGCGATTCGTCAAGAGACGGTCACATGGTGGACTCAAACGGGCGATTGGCCCCAATTGGCCACGCTGTTTGATGCCAAGAACCTTCACGCAAGCGACGCCACCGGCTATGCTGCGGCCGCCTCGCTTGTCGATTTTTTGCTCTCTCGCGGCGACAAGAAGACGTTGCTTGCGTTTGCTGCGGATGGAAACGCCACGGGCTGGGATGCCGCGTTAAAGGTGCATTACCAAATCCAGAGTGTTAGCCGCTTGCAAAGCGAGTGGCAAGCGTGGGTCGACGAGGCGGGTCGCGTTGCGATGCAACACCGCTGGTCAAGCACTGCTGGACAAGCCAGCAGGGGCACCCCACCCGGAAATTAGGCGGTGACAAAACACTAGCCACGGTTTTTCTGCGCTAACCGTGGCTAGCGCCAAAACGGCTAATTTGCTCAACCCGAATTTCCAGCGGTACCAACCTCTAATGGTAGGCGTGGTGATTTCCCCACCAGTGGCCGCCATGCCAGGAATGATTGTTGTGCCAAGAATGGCCGCCATGCGACCAGTGGTCGTTGTGCCACCAATGGTCGCCACTATGATAGATGGGTGTTTCGTATCCGTAGTAGAGCGGCTGCGTTGGTTGGCTTATCCAAGTGCCTGAGATTGGCAAGTCGTTTGACACCCGTGCGGCCGAATGTCGCCGAGGCTTGATACTGACCGACTGTCGATAGTTCGGTATGCCGATGGTCCAGTTCACGAGTTCCTGCCCAGGAAGTTGGGTGCTCGCCGTTCCAACAGGAACGGTAAGGTTGAGTGTTGCTCCGGCATGAACATGGTGCTGGATGCGATTGACAAGAATATCTTGGGCAGTGCCCATTTCGTTGACGATCGTTAGCGTTCCCTGCGTGCGGATCGATTGCTCTACGGCTTTGCGAACTTCCTCGCGGGCGACGGCGCTCTTGGTCATGATGCTGCTGAGCGTTAGATAGACTTCGCCCTGCTCGTCGGTTGACATGATTTGGTCAAGAATCTGCTGTTGTTTTGCATCTTGGTTCGTCATCCGATCGGACAAGTCCATGGTCGACAATTTCAGAGCTTCGGCCAGTCCGTTGATGTTGCTGGTGAGATCATTGATCTGACTAGCGTTCTTGTAGACGACCGATTCCAACGATTTGACACTGCCTTCCAGTGCAGCAACTCGCTTGGTCAGCTCGCCAAGCTCATCCGCTTGGGTCGGAAGTATTGCGGACGAAAAAAACGCGAGCACTACCCCGACGCGAAAAACCCCAACGCGAAAAATAAAATCGACCATTTTTGAACCCCTTGTGTGTCAGAAATGTGAGTGTCAGAAATTTGAACCTGGAAATCAAAAGTGACGCGAGTTGCCGAAAACGGTCGGCCGGGGGGTCCCTCCAGCAAGCGTCGAAATCCACGAGTGACAAGATTCACCGATTGTAACGATTGTTACGCCAGCTTCAAGCACTCAAAAAACAGCCGGTTCGCGTGAACCGTGAAAAAACGACTGCGCCGTGGTAAGTCAGGGTGACTTTAAGGCCCGACGCAAGAATCACGCACCACAAATCGCCTCGACTGGTCCAGAAATTCGCCCAACCTACCGAACCGCAAACGGCCATTGCCAGGGGATGAGGAACAGCGCCGAGATCGTTAGCAGCGTGGCCAACGGCCAGCCCACGCGCCAGTAGTCGCGCGGTTGGTAGCCTCCAGGGCCCATCACCATGAGGTTGGTCTGATAGCCGATCGGAGTGACAAAGCTCAAGCTGGCCGCCAGGGTCACGGCGATGATGAACGGCCGTGGATCGTAGCCCCCTTCGATCGCCACGTAGACGGCCACGGGGATCATGATCGTCGCCACGGCCAAATTCGTAATCGTCTCGGTAAACATCTGCGATACAAGATAAACCACGGCCAGCAGCACATAGGGTTCCCAGTGGTCCTTGAGCCCCAAGGCCGACGTACTGTCGACAAGAAATGAGGCCAGCCAGTACGCGGCACCGCTCCGATCGAGCGCTTCGCCGATTCCTAGAGCAGCACCGATGGTGAGCAGCACTTGCAGGTCGATCGCCGAGCGCGCCTCGGAGGTTGTCATGCAGCGCGTGACAATCATGGCCAACACGACCGCTACCGCAGCGATGGCATGGATGCGGCCCGACATCACATTGCCCCACGGCAACAGGTCGGGCCAAAGGCTGCAAACCGTGAGCCAGAGAATCAGCCCAACGAACAAGAGGCCCGCCAGCAGGGCCCGATCGTGTCGACGAGCGGTCGTGTTGCCGACCCGACTGACAAGATAGAATTCGTGGCTATTGCGGTGCGATTCGACGAACTCACTCCGCGTTTGCAGCAGCAAGGTATCGCCCGGCTCGAGTCGGACGCTACCGACTTTGTTCGTCAACCGTTCGCCATTTCGATGCACCGCGACAATGGCCGCGTTGTATCGTTTCCGGAAATCGGCTTCTCGGACCGTAAGTCCTATCAGCGGGGAAGTGCGCGAGAGGACTGCTTCGGTCAACTGACGCCGGGTCCGCTCGGCAGGCAGCGTTTCGAACGTCGAATCTGCGGCCGGAACGAGCCCCGGAATTCGCTCCAAATCGGCTATCGTGGTCACGACGCCCGTAAAGACCAGCCGATCGCCCGACCGGATAATATCTTGAGGGCTTACGGGGGTAATCGTCTCTGACGTTCGACTGATCTCGATGAGAAACAAGCCAGGCAAGTGCCGTAGACCAGCGCTCTGTACGGTTTTGCCGACCAAAGGGCATCGGGGTTCGACTTGCATCTCGACCAGATACTCGCGCCGCCGTTCGCCGAACTGCTCAATCAACTCGGTTCGGTTAGGCAGCCGGCGCGGTGCGGCAAGCAGCAGGTAAGCGACGCCGACCAACGCCATCGGGATGCCAACCGAAGAGATTTCAAAGAAACCCAACTCGCCAATGCGCTCGGCAATCGCCGCAGGTTGGTTTCCCTCCGCTTGCATCGCCGCCAGTTTGCCGTTGATGACCAGCGTGGTGCTGGTACCAATGAGTGTGCAAACCCCGCCGAGAATGGTGAAATAACTAAGCGGAATCAGCAGTCGGGAGGGAGAAATCCCCCGACGTCGGCACCAATCAACCACGACCGGGGCCATCATGGCCACCAGCGGTGTGTTCAGGACAAACGCCGACGAGGGGACCACCGCAGCCGCGAGGCGAATGAGAGCGCTCCGTTCGGTGGTTGCGCCGCCTAGCAATCGGTTGCCGATCCAGTCGAGCGCACCCGTCGCCCTCAGCCCGGCCGAGGCGGCAAACAGTGCTGCAATCATGACCACCGCCCGATTCGAAAAGCCTGCCAAGGCTTGATCTGAGCTCAACACCCCAGCCAGCGTGACAAGCACCAATCCACCCAAGAAAAGCAAATCGATCGGCACACTACGGCGAAGTTGCAATGCAAGGAACACGAGTACGGTGACGCAAAGCGCGATTTTCCCGTCAGCCGACAGCGGCTCAGCCACCTGCTGGGCGAGTATTAGGCTAGGGTGCAGTTGAGGGAGGTCCACGTAGTTATTTCCGAGTGAGACTTAAATAATCGAAACACTTCAGCCGTCTGAAGTCGTATTGCCACGAAAAAGAGGAAAAAACTCTCGCAAAGGCGCGAAGACGCAAAGAAATTGAGTGACCAAGAGCCCCTCAAATTTCAAATTCAAAAAGCATGAGGGAGACTCAATTTCGTAGCATGGGTTGGGCAAACGGGTGTTTGTTCCTTCCTCTTCCTTTGCGTCTTCGCGCCTTTGCGAGATACCCTACTTCAAATAGCTGAATCGTTACGCAAAAAGAAGAAATAGCGAGGGCCTCGGTACTTTGAGTACATACGGTCTTTTTTGTGCTTTCTCGTGCTTTTTGTGGCAATCTTTCTGTACCTGCTGCCGAGTGAAAGCAGAATGGCCACTAAATGCCATAAAAACAAGCCCTCCCACCTCTAGTCTCCAGCCTAAAGTCTCCAGCCTAAGACTCAAAACAGGATCAATCGGTTCAGATCGACCCTCCTTCTGGCCAGTTTCTTGTGGCAGGGCCCGTGCAATCAGCTTAAACTGGAAGTAGTTCGAATTTTCAGGACAGCGAAAGGGCACTGCCTACGCTGGTGCGGTCGGCTTTACGGAACGAGTCGAGCCACTCGGCGCAGAAAGTACATCACAGGAGCGCTCCGATGCGTAGCTATCGATCAATTGCAGTACTACTGACTGCGACCACTTTACTTACAGCCAACTTTGCCGCCAACCATCTGGCGGCAGCCGAATCGGCTCGGCTCATCACCTACCAGCAGGAGGGCCAGACGTTCTATGCCCTGAGCCTCATGCCCGAGGTCGAACGGAAACAGGCCGAATCCAGCGCTATCGTCGTGCTCATGGATACCTCGGCGAGCCAGCAGGGGGCCTACCGAGCCTCGGCAATGGCTGCCCTCGAGACACTTCTACAAAACCTTCGCCCCGGCGATCAGGTCGAGTTGCTTGGCGTCGATCTCGACATCAAACCGATGACCGACGAGTTCGTCGCTCCAGGCAGTCCGCGGCTAAGTGCCGCGATCGACCAACTTCGTGAGCAAGTGCCGCTCGGTTCCACCGATTTGGCCCACGCTCTACAAGCTGCTACCGAACGCCTTGCTTTTGCTGACGCCGAGCAACGCACGATTGTTTACCTCGGCGATGGGATCAGCATCGCGAACTTGCTCGATACTTCCACGCTTGGCGAGGTGGTCGGCAAACTACGCGACGCACGGGTCAGCGTGACCAGTTTTGCGGTTGGCCCTAAGATCGACGCCCAACTGCTTGCCGTCTTGGCCAACCAAACGGGCGGCAATCTCTACGTGCAGCCGGCCATGGTTTGGCAGGACGAAAAAGAAGGAATTAGCGACCAGCGCGCCCAGGAAGAAAATCTACGCAACGCCCAAGTCGCCGGTCGGCGCTTGGCCGAATGGACACGCGCGACCGTGCTTTGGCCGAAAACGGTCAATTTGGCTAGCGAGCTAGGCCAAACTTTCCCAGCCGTCATGCCACCGTTGCGAACCGATCGCGACACGATCCTCTTGGGATCGACCACCGACGCACTTCCCGCCGCGATCGACGTGCAGATGGAAGTCGAGGGACATTTTGGTTCCGTCGAACTCCACTGGGCAGTCCAGCCCGAAGCGTCTCAAGAAGACCATGCTTTTCTGACTCAGATTATCGAAAACGCCCGCGGCGATGAAGGGATGTCGCTGCCGACGCTTGGTTCCGCCGGACTTGCCGAGACCGCTCGGCTTGTCGGTGCCCGTGCCGATCAACTGACCCGACTGGCCCAACGGGCCGTCTCGGCTGGCGATCACGAAGCCGCCAAACGCATTGCCGAAAGTGTCCTACGAATCGATCCCGGCAATGCCCAGGCTCGAACAGTCCAACACGTTATTGGGAACCTTGGCCCTGAAGAATTTGGCCCACCAGTCCTTCAGCCCGGAGAGTCGATCGTTGTTGAACACTCGGTTCCTTTGCAAGGCGACATCACACTTATCCAGCCAGGGTCAGTCGTAGGTCCTGTAGTCGAAGAAGGGTTGTTAGCTCGCGTTGCTAGTGATGGTGCGTTCCTCGATCAGGTCGAGCAAGAGCGGCGTGTCTACGCAGAGATGCTCAGCAAGGATATCCAAAACGAGATCGTCGATGCACGGACCGAGATGTCCTCGAACCCGACCTTGGCAATTCAAAATCTCAAGCTGGCGCTCGAAAGCGTCACTCGGGCTGCTGATCTAGAAGCGGCCAAACGGGCCGAATTGCTCAGCAAGCTCCGCACCGCCCTGAAAGAGGCCCGTTATCAGGCCTCGCTGAAAGACGAGCTTGATCGGCAACGCGAAGAGCAGTTGGCCTCGGTGCGCGAACGAAAATTACTCAACGAACGGCTCAACCGAGATCGGGAACGTGAGAAGCAGTTGATGTCACGATTCAACTCTCTGATGGACGAACGTCGTTATCTCGAAGCACAAGAAGTCGCTCAGATTGTCGAGGAAATCGACCCCAGCGGAGTCATGCCGCGCGTGGCAACCCTGGTAGCCAGGCAACAGCGCCATCACCATCTTCAGCAGGTGGCTCGATCAGCCCGCTGGCAAGGTTTTTTCGATACCATGTATCAGATCGAGCTCTCCATGATCCCGTTTTCTGCCACCCCCCCGATTGTCTATCCCGATGCCGAAGTTTGGCAAGACCTGACCAATCGGCGCAAGAAGTATGCCTCGGTCGATCTTAGTGCTAGCGGCAAGGCGGAAGAGCGTATCCAGACGGCGCTCCGCGGTCCATTGAAGTTGCCGTTGGATTTTATCGATACGCCGCTACTTGATGTCATGACCCAGCTTTCAGAAGACTACGAAATACCGATTCAATTCGACCGATCCGCACTCGACGAAGTGGCCATCAGCCCCGATACCGAAGTGACGATCACGATAAGCAATGTCTCGCTCCGTTCGGCCCTGAACCTCATGCTCAAAGAGCCCGAGCTCCAGGATCTGACTTATGTGATCGACGACGAAGTCTTGCTTATCACCACCAAAGACGTAGCTGACGCGACACTAAAAGTAAAAGTCTATCCCGTGGCTGACCTCGTCCTGCCCATTCAAAACCTAGGAATCATCGGCGGTGGCCAAGGTGGCGGCGGCCGAGGTGGCGGCCAGGGCGGCGGTGGCGGCGGCGGATTTGGTGGAGGCGGCGGTGGAGGCGGCGGTGGCTTTGGCGGCGGCGGTGGAGGCGGCCAAGGCGGCGGCGGTGGAGGCGGCTTCTTCAATGTGGCCGACGAGGTGCAAGACGGCACGGCTGACACGGCCTCGCAAACGGCCTCCTCAACCAAGACTTTGATTCTCTCTAGCTCCAAGACCGAGGAAATGCAGTCGAGCGATCCCCAAGGGCCCGCTGCCACTCGGCAAACGGTTCGCGATCTGATGAACGACTCCCAGTTTGAGCAAGTCATCGGGCTCATCCAATCGGCGCTGCGCCAGGGCGAGGCTCGGCCTTGGATGTACGAAACGCTTGGCATTGCAATGGAACTTGCCGGTCGCGAGAAGAGCGAAATCGAGCGAGCGATCATGTCGGCCTGCGATTTCAGCAGCTCGCCTGACGAACTGCTACTCATCGCCCAGTATCTTTCGCGTATTGATTTGGACGCACGAACCGTGTCGGTTTGCCGTCAGATTGTCAAACTTTCTCCGCTCCACCGCGAGGCCTACGTCCTCGGGTTGCGCTCGGCTCAGCGGGCCGAAGACAGGGCCGGCATTCGATGGGCGACCGTCGGAATTCTCTCCCATGCGTGGTCTCGCGAACAGCAAGCGATTCGGACCACTGCAACCCGAGTCGCAAAAGCGACCTTAGAAGAAATGCTCGCCTCGGGCGACAAAAAGGCTCACGCCAAGTTCCATCGCGAGCTTAACGAGGCCGTGGTGCGAGATATTGTCATCAAAGCCACCTGGTCGGGTGATGCAGACATTGATCTCCTCGTTGAAGAGCCGGGTGGAACCACTTGCTCGTTGCAAAAATCGCGCACCACCGGCGGCGGCGTCAGCCTGGGCGATACCTATGCGAGTTACGAGAAGTCGAACAAGGAAGGTTTTAGCGAAGAATACATTTGCGCCAAAGCCTTTCCTGGCACTTATCGAGTACGTGTCCGCAAGGTTTGGGGCAAAGTGGTTGCCGACAAGGTGACCGTCGATATCTATCAGTTCTATGGCACCAAGGATCAACTTCACGAGCGACAACACATCACCGTGCAAAACGACAGCGACGCGATGGTAGTGTTTGAACTCGAACAAGGTCGTCGGACTAAGCCTTTGGAAGCGGAGCGACTCGAGGTGGCGATCAGTCGGCAGCAAGCGATCAGCCGAGCGGTGCTCGCGCAGCAGCTTGACGACTTTTCCGATCCAAGGATTTCACCCGATCGTTTAAGCGAACGTCGCCTGCGACGTCAGTTGGCGCTAGGAGGCCGCGGAGCGGTCGGCTTCCAGCCGATTATCCAGATATTGCCTGATGGAACTCAGATGGTAGCCACGGCGGTGATCTCGCCCGATCGCCGTTATGTGCGCATCACCGCCTCGCCTTCGTTCACAGGCATTGGCGATGTCACGACCTTCACGTTTGCCGGCGAAGCCGATGCAGCTGCCGGCGGTGCCGGCGGTGGCGGTGCCGGGTTCTAGCGAAAATTTCAATGCCCTGAGCGATGCCTGACGGCAGGAGGGAGAGATTCACGCCAACTTGGGCATCGGCCATGCATCTCCCAAAACCTCGCGTTGCTGCCCACTCAGATCTGCGATTCCTTGCTGCGCCAGCGCAACCAGTGCGGCAAGTTCTTCGCCGCTGAAAGTTGCCTCCTCGCCCGAGCCTTGCACTTCGACAAATTGGCCCTGGCCGGTCATCACCACGTTCATGTCGACCGCAGCTCGTACGTCTTCGCTATAGTCGACATCCAACATCGGCTCGCCGTCGACGATCCCGACGCTTACTGCAGCGACCGTTCCTGCGAGAGGCGAGGGGCCCTGCTGGTCGAGCGCTTCGATCGAGCGAATCGCTTCGACCAGCGCGATAAATCCGCCGGTAATACTCGCGGTGCGAGTTCCACCATCGGCTTCAAGTACATCGCAATCGACGGTAATCATCCGCTCGCCCAGCGCGGTCAGATCAACAACCGCTCGCAGGCTACGGCCAATGAGTCGTTGAATTTCGGACGACCGGCCATCGATTTTCCCACTCCGATCGCGCCGTTTTCGTGGCGAGGTACTCCCGGGCAACATGTTGTACTCAGCCGTGACCCAGCCTTTTCCTTTGCCGGCGAGCCATGGCGGTACATTTTCTTCGACGCTGGCAGTGCAGAGAACGGTCGTCCGCCCGGCGCTAACTTGCACACGTCCTGGGGCTGCCCCAGGCACGTTACGTTCGATGCGGAAAGGTCGCAGTTGGTTGGTTTTTCGTTGGTCGTGTCGAGACATGGGTTGTTGATAGTTCCTGGTGGTTAGGGGTTAGCTCAAAAATAACTTGTTAAATAATTATCCCGACGAACAAGGTTGCCGCGATTGCGGTGCCGGCGAGGGTCTTGGCTCCGGTTCCCAAAATACGGCCCCAAAAGGCAGCGTGGCCGACGCGTAGCGATTGGCCGGGTGCTTCGCCAAGAGAGTGTTCAGCGAAGGCGGCGCCGGCGAGTGCTCCGAGTGCTCCGCCTAGCAGGGCTGCGACGGGCGGGCCGAGAATAGGGATCGGAAGACCGAGCATCACTCCAACGATCGCACCTCCCATTGAGCCGAACAACGAAAAGACGGCGGCCCGGCGGCTTCCGCCTGCGCGGTGTGCTCCCCAGACACTGGTAGCCAGCTCGGCCAATTCGCCGACCACGGCCAGCGCGGTGATCGAGAGCACGGCAAGCCAGCCAATCTGAAGGATGCCGCTGGCGGGGCCGATCCAGGCATAAAGGGCAGCCGAGAGCACCATGAGCCAGTTGCCCGGCAAGCCCAGCAATGTGAGCGTCCAGCCCGTGACCGCTGAGGCCATGAGCAAGACAACGGCGGTAATCGTGAAGATTTGGTCCATAGTGCGGGTGGTTATTTGTGTAAATTACGGAAAATATGTAGCCATCTGCCCCGGATTTCAACGCCAAGGGATTGCAATCCCTTGGTTTGGTCGTTGGCCCCCGTTTTTTTCCGTAGCCATTCGGCTACAATGGCCCGTTTGTGTTTTTCCGGAATAATGAGGAAGCGAAGGAGCATCGAGTGCCTGGAACGTGTGTTATTGGATTGCAATGGGGCGACGAAGCCAAGGGGAAAATCGTCGACCTGCTCACGCAGCAGCAAGATGTCGTCGTACGCTATCAGGCGAATGCCGGCCATACCGTCGTCGTGGGCGAGGATATCTACAAACTCTCGCTCCTGCCCAGCGGCGTGCTGACCTCGGGAGTGACTTGCGTGATCGCCGGCGGTGTGGTTCTCAATCCGGTCAAAGTGATCGAGGAGCTCGACGAGCTTGCTTCGCGTGGCGTCGAAGATAGCGACAACCTGCTAATTAGCGATCGGGTGCATGTCATCTTTCCTTGGCATTTTGCCGAAGACAAAGCACTCGACCAGAATACGTCGGACGGTGAGAACATCGGAACAACGCAGCGAGGCATCGGCCCCTGTTATCGCGACAAGGTCGGACGGGCTTACGCCGTGCGTTTAGGCGATCTCTATCGAGATACGTTCCGCGATCAGGTGCGGCACAACGTCGAAGCAAAGAATGCGGTGTTGGCTTCTATGGTTCCCAACGGCGAATTTAAACCGCTTGATGCCGAAGCGATTTGCGATCAGTATCTCGCCTACGCCGAACGGCTAAAGCCTTACGTCGCCGATACGACCGAATATTTGCTTTCGGCTGCCGAAGCGGGCAAGCGAATTTTGTTTGAGGGAGCGCAAGGAGCTCTGCTCGATGTCGATCATGGAACTTACCCGTTTGTCACGAGCAGCAATAGCTCGGGCGTAGGCGTGAGCAATGGCTCGGGCGTGCCGGCCCGATATATCAACAAGGTAATCGGCATTGTCAAAGCGTATACCACGCGCGTAGGTGGCGGGCCATTTCCTGTGGAGCAAGACAACGAAATCGGCCAGTTGATCCGCGATCAAGGCAACGAATATGGCACCGTCACCAAGCGGCCACGCCGTTGCGGTTGGCTCGACACCGTGGCGGTACGATACACGTCGCGGCTGAGTGGCGTCGATTCGATCTGCGTGATGCTGCTCGATGTCTTGAGTGGCGTGGGCGATCTGAAGATTTGCACCTCCTACAAAATCGACGGCAAAGAGACCCAGCAGTTTCCGAGCCACACCGACGACCTGCGGCGAGTCGAGCCCGTCTACGAAACGCTACCGGGCTGGGACGAAGATATCACCCAGGCGACCTCGCTTGAAGACCTCCCTGCCAATGCCCGTGCTTATATGAATCGCATAAGTGAGCTTGTCGGCGTACCGCTGGAGTTTGTGTCGGTCGGACCGGCGCGTAGCCAAACCATCCAAGTGAATTCGGAATGAAAGAAATTTCGCATTCAGATGCGAATCGGCCATGCCACATTGCCATTATCATGGATGGCAATGGGCGTTGGGCTCAGCAGCGTGATTTGCCGCGGGTGGAAGGGCATCGCGCGGGAGTGGCCTCGGTGCGTAAAGTGACCGAGGAATGTGCGCGACTTAAGATCGAGCAATTGACTCTTTATTGTCTTTCGAGCGAAAACTGGAAACGGCCGCAGCAGGAAATCGACTTCCTGATGCACTTGCTCGAGCAATACATGATCGAAGAGCGCCCGACGATCATGGAAAACAATATCCGAGTGCGAATGATCGGACGCCGTACGGACATCCCCGAGCAAGTGCTGAAGGAACTTGACCAGACGGTCGAAATGAGCTCGACGAATACGGGCATGTGGCTCAACTTGGCGATCAACTACGGCGCGCGAGCTGAGCTTGTTGATGCGGTGCAAGCGATTGGCAAGAAGTTGGTGGCTGGTGCGCTGGACGTTGACGCGATCGACGAAGAGGCGATTTCTGACCATCTCTATACCGCGGGGCTTGCTGATCCTGACTTGCTGGTGCGCACGGCAGGCGAGATGCGGATTAGCAATTTTCTACTTTGGCAAATCAGCTACGCAGAAATTTGGGTGACCGAAAAATGTTGGCCCGATTTCGACGAGGAGACCTTGCAGCAGGCGATCCGCGATTTCGCAGGAAGAAACCGCAAGTTCGGCGGGCTGCGAACGTAATCGCTTTGCCGGCCCCTTGGTTTTGTGGTAGATTGGTTTTTGGCGGTAGAAATAGGAGTCGTCGAAGGGCTGTTTTTTGGAGAATCTGTTATGACGATCGAAGAACTTCGCAGGGTCTACCTAGCTCGGCCTTTCAGGCCGTTTTCCATTCATTTGGCCGATGGGAGGAGTTTTGATATTCCTCATCGCGAGTTCCTATCGCACTGCACTCTCCCAAAGGCCGTACGCTGATCGTTTATGGCAAGGGAGAGGACGAGTTTGATATTCTCGATCTCTTGCTTGTCACTGGAATCGAAGTCCATCCTTCCGCTTCCACAGGAAAAAACGGCGAATCCAGCCAGTAAGCCTGTCACCACTGACGAGTTATCTTCCAAAACGTGCTTCGCTGGCGAATCATTCTTGGCTCTTCTCTGATTGCGATCCTGCTGGCGCTGTGTTGGTTTGATGCGCATGCCCAGCGGCCTGGGATTTATATGGTCCTGCCAACCGTGGTCCTGTGCCTGCTTGCAACGCAGGAAATGTTGAGGCTGTTTCGTAAGTTGGGGCAGAAACCGACCGCTTGGACGATTTATCTAGGAACCCTACTGCCTGTGCTTGGGGCATGTGCCCCGATTGCCTGGATAGAGTATCCGAGCGATTGCCCCGTGGGACGGCTAGGCTGGCTCGCTTGCGGTTTAGCAGCCGGACTCTTGGTGGCGATTGTCGGCGAGATCTGGCGCTACCGCCAGCCGGGCAGCACGATTGTGAACCTTGCCCTGGCAGCGTTGTCCATTCTCTACGTCGGCGGATTGATGGGCTTCCTGATTCAGTTGCGACTATTGAACATCGACGGCAGTGTCTCGCGCGGAGGGTTGCTGGCCATGATCTCGGCGATCGTCGTCGTGAAGGCGGCAGACACCGGTGCGTATACCGCAGGAAATTTGTGGGGGAGTCATAAGATGGCGCCCGTAATCAGCCCAGGAAAAACCTGGGAGGGCTTGCTCGGAGGGATCGCCTTGGCCGTTGTCGGGTCGCTGATCACCCTGGGACCATTGGCTCGGGCGCTTGGTTGCGAAAGCGATGCGAGTTGGCTCCACTGGTTGATCGGCGCAGTGGCGTATGGGTTAGTCGTTAGCGGTGCGGGCATACTTGGCGACTTGGCCGAGTCGATGCTGAAACGTGACGCGGGGGTAAAAGATTCGAGTTCTTGGCTGCCTGGGCTCGGCGGTGTGCTCGATTTGCTCGATTCGCTGCTTGTGGCGGCTCCTGTGGCCTACCTATTTTGGGTAATGGAGTTGGTGGGCCTATGATTGGGGGGTCGGGGTCGGGGACGACCCGGCTCGCTGGGGGGCTTTGCGGGGCCTGTACGACCGGTGCAATCCTTGTAACTCATTGGCCATGAACCATTTAGGCGTAACTGCCAGAGTTCCACTAGTTTCGCGCTAGGACCATTAGGTATAGTTAATGAAAGCTGATGGCTGAGAGCTGACAGCTTCCTTTTTACTTCGAGCGACAGCCAGTGTGCGGTCGCCTTGCGTGCATGATTGAAGCAACCATCTCGGTCGGCGATGCCGAAAATCTTCTCCTCTTGCTGGGGGTGCAGGATCAGCACCTCAAGCAGATCCGTGGCACCATTCCCGCGAAGATTTCTGCACGCAACGGAAAAATATTAGTCCAAGGCGACGAGGCCGATGTGCTCCAAGCGACGGCGGTTCTTGAAGAGCTGCGCGCCCGAATCGATCGCAATATTTTGCTTGATTCCGAGCAGGTTTCGCAGGTGATCCGTCGCGTGACCAGCGGCGAGAAACTGCTCAAAACCGATCCGATCGGCGTTCATGGTGGCCGATCGGTCCACCCGCGCACTCAGGGTCAAATTGAATACGTCGAGGCAATTCGGAATCATGCCCTGGTGTTTTGCACGGGGCCCGCTGGCACGGGCAAAACCTATCTTGCCGTTGCGACGGCGATCGAAGCGTTGCGGGCTCAGCAGATTCGGAAGATCGTCTTGGTCCGCCCTGCGGTCGAAGCGGGAGAAAGCCTGGGCTATCTTCCGGGCGACTTGCAGGCGAAGATCAATCCCTATTTGCGTCCCTTGCTCGACTCGCTGCAGGATATGATGGACTATGACCAAATGCAACAGTCGATGGAAGAAGATGTCATCGAAGTCGTGCCCCTGGCCTACATGCGAGGCCGAACGCTTAACGAGGCATTTGTTATTCTCGACGAGGCACAAAACACGACCGTGTCGCAAATGAAAATGTTTCTTACGCGCATGGGCGAAGGCTCGCAGGTGGTCGTCTCGGGCGACACCTCGCAGATGGATTTGTCATCCCACACCAAGAGTGGTCTGATTGATGCGTTGTCACGCTTGCGTGATATTGAAGGTTTTGTCCGAGTGACTTTGCACACGACCGACATTGTTCGCCATCGATTGGTACAAGATATTGTCCGCGCTTATGAGGAGGGTTCGAAGAAGAAACGGTAAAGAAGAGGCTAGAGGTTAGAGGCTAGACAAAGAAACTAGTCCTAACTTCTAACCTCCAGCCTCTAACCTTCAGCCTTATTTCATATGCCTACCAACGGTCATCAAAAACGCACAAGGCAACAACGGGTTGCCGCGGTCGAGCTGCCTCCAGGCGTCTGGGGCACCCTTGCCAGCCAGCTCAGGCGGGGAAGTATCCTGCTGCGTTTGGCCCTGTGCGCTCTGGTTGCTTTGTTGCTGTGGGCTTTTACACGCGGATGGGAACCTCCGCTGAATTATCGACTGGGCCAGATTTCGCAACGCGACATCGTGGTCCGCGTCGACTTCCAGCAGCCTGACCCGAAGAGGACCGAAGAGGAACGCGAGAAAGCGCGTCAACTCGCGGTCGCGGTTTACGACCAAGACCTGGAACCGCTCGTTCAACTACGAGCCCAGTTGCGGCTTGATCTTGGCAAACTTCTTTCGACGGAGACCTATGCCGATTTGGACCAGAAATTGTGGTCCCAATTTCAACCCCCGCTGGCCGAGGGAACTCCCGACCCAACTGAGGAAGAACGCGAACAACAATATCAACGGTTTCGTGATGCCTTTGCAGAAGACAGCTTACTTGAAAAATTTGGTGAGCAGCTCACCGAGGCCATGTCGCCGTTAGAGCAATGGGGCTTGCTCGACGAACCGGCTCAGGATGTGAATTTGGAAAAAATCTTCGTGCGTTCTGGCGAAGACCAAGGATTTGCGGTCGAAGCGCAAAGAGATATCTCGGAGGTGCTCATCGACAGTGCTACCGCCCGCCTACAGCAATCGCTCAACGAAAAACTAGGGTCGATTGAATTGGCTCAACGAATCTTTGCCTGGATACGCCCTCGCCTCCAACCCACGTTAACGCTCAACAGCGCGGCTACCCATGAGGCTCAAGATAAAGCTGCCGCCGAGATCCCGATTCAGACCAAACCGTTCCACGCCGGCGAAGAGACCCTGGCCCGAGCGGGGGAGCCATTTTCGATCGAAGTGCTCGACTTACTTCGCTTGGAACACGAGCAGTTGCTTGC
The DNA here is from genome assembly GCA_013151315.1 of Planctomycetota bacterium. Lineage (GTDB taxonomy): Bacteria > Planctomycetota > Planctomycetia > Pirellulales > Lacipirellulaceae > Bythopirellula. The sequence continues at coordinate 20,048 of JAADIN010000231.1, forward strand.
CGAGCAAGACTTCGGAGCGCGTCTCCGTCGCTCGTTGGCCGTCTTTGGGATGTATGTTGCACTTTACACGTTGTGTGGATTTTACATTTTCTCGCGCGACCCAAAAATCTTGACCGAACTTTCTCGCTTTGTTTCGCTGCTGTCGTTGGTGATCTTGTCGGTCGTCCTCTCGATCACGGTTAGTCAGTATAGCTGGGGGGCCGATTTGATCCCACTCTTGCTTTTGGCGATGACTGCGGCAATTGCCTACAACCAGGAAATGGCTTTACTCCTGGCAGCCTCGGTCACACTGGTTGTCACGGTTTCGATTGGTCACGATATGTCGCAGGCACTGGTGTTGATGGCAACGGTCGCGGGAACGGTCCTGGTGTTGAAACGGGTCCATACACGCGGAAAACTGCTTTCGGTCGGCTTCGTCGCGGCAGGAGTTGCGCTGCTGACGACCATCGGAGTCGGAACCCTTTACGGCCAGCCTTGGTCGTTGCTGTGGGAAGACGGATTCATGCTTGCCGTGTGGGCGATCATCGCCGGTTCGCTGATGACGGTGCTCTTGCCAACCGTCGAACGCGTCTTTGGCGTGCAAACTGATTTGAGTCTGATCGAGCTGGGCGATCCGGCCCATCCGTTGCTGCAAGAACTAATCCGCCGGGCTCCAGGAACCTACAACCATTCCATCACGGTCGCGTCGCTCGCGGAGGCGGCTGCCGAATCGGTCGGTGCCCGTGGTCTTTTGGTGCGAGTGGGGGCCTATTTTCACGACATCGGCAAGATGCTCAAACCGGGCTACTTCATCGAGAACCAAAGCCAAGGAGACAATCGGCACGACTCGCTCGTGCCGGCAATGAGTAAGTTGGTGATTATTGCCCATGTGAAAGACGGCGCCGACTTGGCTCGGCAGAACAAGTTGCCCGAACCGATTATCGACTTCATCCAGCAACATCACGGCACGGCGTTGGTCGAATATTTTTATCGGCAAGCCAACGAGCAGAAAGAAAAAGATCCGGATGGCAGCGAGGTCGACGAAAGTTCGTTCCGCTACCCCGGTCCCAAGCCACAAACCAAAGAGGCGGGCGTGCTCATGCTTGCCGATGTGGTGGAGAGTGCTAGCCGAGCCCTGAAAGAACCGACTCCCTCTCGTATCGAGAGCATCGTCGAAGATCTGGCCATGAAACGCCTGTTAGATGGGCAATTTGACGAATGTGGGCTCACTTTGGAAGAAGTCCGAAAAATCGGCGAAAGTTTGGTAAAATCGTTGACGGCCGTTTACCACGGTCGAGTGAAGTATCCAGGGCAAGAAACAGCGTAAAAGGGAATGCGGAATGCGGAATGCGGATTGCGGAATAGATGAGCAGGCTCTACGCATTCAGGTCGCCAACGAGCAATCTTCGCTCGCGATTGACGAGCCGCAACTTATTGCCGCCGTGCGGTCGGTTCTCGAAGACTCGCCGTACTTGACGGCCTCGATCAGCGTGGCGGTGGTTGATGACCCGACGATTCACCAGATCAATCGCCAGTATCTGCAGCACGACTACCCGACCGATATTCTGAGCTTCCCTCTCGGCGCCAGCGACACGCACTTGGAAGGCGAATTGGTCGCCAGCGCCGACACGGCCATCCACAACGCAACCGAGTATGGCTGGCCCGCGCCCGACGAACTAAGACTCTACCTCATCCACGGTGCGCTGCATCTGGTTGGCTACCGAGACCAAAGTGCCGAAGAGCGTGCCGCCATGGTTGCTGCCGAAGCGCGCCATTTGAATAAACTGGGCATTGCGTTGCCGAGAGATACATCTCGCTGGCATCCGGAAGCAACTCAAGGTGAGGCATCCGCGACATGAGTTCCACCGCACTGTTCTGGACTGGCATCGGCTCGCTCGTTGTCACCGCGATTGCCAGCTTGGGTGTGCGTGCGCTTCGAGATTTTTCTCGTCACGACCTCGAAGAAATTTGCCGTCGTCGCGGTCAGCCCGAGCGATTTGGTCAGATGCTTAGGCTGCACGAGTCGGTCGCATTGGGAATCGAAATGTTGGCCCTACTGAACACCGCCTTGGCGACGGTCTCTTGCTATTTATGGCTCCTCAAAAGTGAGGCGATTTCGGCGAGTGATTCTTGGGGGCATCTACTGACAACCTCTGCGCTACTTGGGCTGACTCTTGTCGTTTCAACGACTTGGCTTCCTTGGGCCATGTCGCGGGTGTTTTCGGCGGGCTTTTTGTTTCACACTTGGCCCCTGTGGAAAATGCTTTCCCTGCTGGCGACTCCTCTGGTCTGGGGTGCCAAATTTATCGATGCTTCGTTGCATCGCATCGCGGGTCAAACGCCGTATCACGTCGACGAAGAAACGATTGAAGAGGAGATTCGCACTATTGTTACCGAAGGGCACCGCGAAGGCCTATTGGAAGAGGATGCTCGTGAAATGATCGAAGGCGTCATCGAGTTGGGCGACGCCGACGTTTCGGAAATCATGACCCCGCGTACCGACATGCACATGATTCCGCTGGCGATGCCTTGGGACGATGTCATTGCCGACGTGATCGAGGCCACGCATACTCGCATCCCTGTGTACGAAAAAAATCGTGACGATGTGGTGGGCATCCTCTACAGCAAAGATTTGCTACCCGAGCTGGCCACGGGCGACCCCGATTCGCGAACCCCGATTCGCGATTTGCTCAGAAAGCCCGTCTTTGTGCCGGAAACGAAGAAGATCGACGATGTCTTGCAGATGTTTCAGCAATTGCGAACGCACATCGCGGTAGTGCTCGACGAATATGGTGGCGTTTCGGGTTTGGTGACCATTGAAGATGTACTCGAGGAGATTGTCGGTGAAATCGTCGACGAATATGATGAAGTGGTGGCTGAAGAGATCCAGCGCATCGACGAAAATACCTACGAAGCGCTCGGTCGTACCCACGTTGACGAGATCAACGAGGCGATGAAAATCGAATTGCCCGATGATGGCGATTTCGACACGATTGGCGGTTTTGTCTTTACCGAACTAGGACGTGTCCCGCTTGCTGGCGAAACCATCGACTGGCAGCAGAAGGTCCGCATCGAAGTACTCGAAGCTTCGCAACGCCGCATCGAGCGGGTGCGCATCCGGCGGCTCGACTCGAGCCAGCGCGAAATCGCGTAGTGAGTGCTAGCAACTTCTAGGGCAAATTACGAAAATAGGCGTTTGTGCAGAATACGCTTTGAAAGTCACGGGATTGCAATCCCGTGGCTTGGGCACCGCGGCAGCACTCGCAAGAAGTGCCGCGGTTGGCTTTCTCCACGTTGCCCTTGACTGCCGGGGCAAGGCTTCGGTACGGTTCCGCGTCTTTTGGCCCGTGCTGCGCGCTGGTGCTTGTAGCCCAAGGTCGGTTTTTCTTCATCTCCTCAGTCGGTTGGTCATGCCACGCAATTCGCTACGACTTTTCACGGTCCTGACAGCCGCCGGCCTGCTCGTAGCGAGCGGCTGCACTTCTACGAATATGAATCTTGCTACGAATCCCGCCAATTGGAAATGGCCTTCGCTGGCGGGCGAACCTACTCCGCCCGGCTCGCCCGATTGGTGGAAGAAACACAAGAAAAATGCAGAATTTGTTCCTGGCAAAGGGTATCGAGTCGCGGACGTCGAAGGGTTTTTTGACCAAGAAGGACGACCCATCAACGCCCCAATCTCGAAAATCGTCGAACAGAAAAAAGAAAATGGTCTGCTTGGCGATATCCAAGTCGTCCAGGCGGTTACCGATGTCAAATCTCAGCTTGGAATGGGGCCCGACCAACAAAAGGCCCAACTCGCCTTCCAGGCGGGCGAGGACCTTTTCCGCCAGCAAGAGTACAAGGGAGCGGCGAAGCAGTTTAAGGAAGCGATTGCGCGCTCGTCCGACACGGCTCTTGAGCAGAACTGCTTGTTCTATCTCGGGGAAAGCCAATTCTTTTCCGACGACTACCCTGACGCGGTAAATTCCTATACGGAGTTGTTAGAAAAATACCCCAATTCGCCCCATTTGGATAAGGCAATTCGTCGCCAATTCGATATCGCCCAATACTGGGAAAAGCACCATGCTTTTGAGCCACACTGGGCTACGACGCCCAACTTGCTGGACGATTCACGGCCCTTTTTCGACACGCCGGGCCGTTCGCTGAAAACGTACGAGAATATCCGTTTGAACGATCCAACCGGCCCTCTGGCGGATGACTCGATCATGGCAACGGCGAATTCGCATTTTCTTCGCGGTCGTTATAGCGACGCCGATTACTTCTATGGATTGCTTCGTCGCGAGTATCCTCGAAGTGAGCATCAGTTTGAAGCGCACATCTTGGGTTTGCAATGCAAAATCCGTATCTACCAGGGCCCCGACTACGTGGCGACGCCTCTGCAAGAAGCCAAGAAGTTGGTCAAACAGTTGAAAGTGCAATTCGGTACCGAGCTGAACACGACCGAACGCGAAAGATTGGCTGAAATTCAGGCGACTCTAGCGATGCAACTGGCGACTCGCGATTTTATTCGTGCGAAAGGTTACGACGAAGGCAAGCATTACGAAAGTGCTCGGTTCTACTACGCCCAACTGGTACGTGACTATCCCAGCACTCCGCTCGCTGAACAAGCTCGGAAGCGTTACGAAGAACTTGGTGGCAAGCCGGCGCATCCCGCGACCAAGGTTCAGTGGTTGGTCGACCTTTTCCCGGAGAGTGCCGAACGCGTCGCGATTACCCAGGTACCGCTCGTCACGCCCCAGAGTCAGATCGAAGTTGCCAACGAGCCGGGGAGTGCGGGCACGGTGGTCCGTTAAGTCAATTTCCGAAGTGAGAAGTGCAAGTATGTCGAGCCAATGGACCATTCCTCACTCCGCATTTGCCCTGGTGTTGACCGCCCTGACGCTGTCCGCCGGCTGTGCCTCTTACCGCGTGGGCGCCGGGTCGCTTTATGCTCCCGATATTGCGACGGTCTACGTGCCCATGATCGAGTCGGATAGCTTTCGTCCCGATTTGGGGGAGCGGCTTACCGAAGCGGTCGTGAAGGAAATCGAACTAAAAACGCCTTTCAAAGTGGTTGGCACCCCCGACGCCGACAGCATTCTTTCGACCCGATTGGTGGGCGACACCAAACGGGTGACCATCGAAAATCGCAACGACGATCCCCGGGCAGTCGAGTTCAACATGGCTGCGGAAGTCACTTGGCTGAACCGCCGTCGGATTCCTTTGCACGCACCCTCCACGCTCGAACTTCCGCAAGAACTGTTACCGTTCGGCCAAACCTCGACACTCATTCCCGAAGCGGGCCAATCGGTTGTCACGGCCCAGCAACAGGCGATCGAACGTCTGGCACAGCAAATCGTCTCGACCATGGAAGAACCGTGGTAGGAAGGGGCTGGGGGCTAGAGGCTGGGGATGGTAGGTTTCGGGCATGAGTTCTTTGCGATGCCCTCTCTCCGAACGATTCCCTCGCCGTGCCACGTCCTGGCAGTTGCAGGATCGGTTGCTTCAATTCGGCAGTCGCCCGCTGCTGATGGGTATCGTCAATGTAACGCCCGATAGTTTTTCTGACGGGGGCCATTTTCTTGACTCGAAGGCTGCCATCGCGCAGGGGCTGCGGTTGGCTGCCGAAGGGGCCGACGTTCTCGATATTGGCGGCGAAAGTACGCGGCCCTACGCCGACTCGGTCGGCACCGACGAAGAGCTCAATCGAATCCTTCCAGTCGTTGAAGCCTTGGCAGGCCGAGTTGATATTCCTCTTTCGATCGACACGAGCAAGCAGGCCGTGGCGAGAGCCGCTTTAGCGGTCGGGGCCGAAATCATTAACGACGTTACTGGCCTGGAGTCGGACCCAAAAATGCTACCTCTGGCCGCTGAAATGGACGCCGGAATTTGCGCAATGCACATGCAAGGCACCCCGCAAACGATGCAAGACGCCCCCACCTATGAAGACATCGTGAAGGAAATCTGCGCTTACTTGCAAGCTCGACGCGATGCGCTAATCGCCAGCGGCATCGCTGCCGAGCGAATTTGTCTCGACCCGGGAATTGGCTTTGGAAAGACGCATCAGCACAATATCCGGCTGATGTCCCAATGCTGGCGTTTTCACGAGCTAGGCTGCCCCTTGCTCGTGGGTCATTCGCGAAAAGGCTTCTTAGCAAAAATTCTCGGTGACAAGACGTCCGACCGTGGGGCAGCAACGATAGGCGGTGCCCTAGCGCTGGCCGTCCAGGGAGTCCAACTGATTCGAGTTCACGACGTACGACCCGTTCGCGAAGCATTGCTAGCATTCGAGGCCACGGGTGGAATCGATGGCCAAGAGCAGACGTTAGCAGATTAGCATGTGTTGTGGCACGACTCTTCGAGTCGTAGCTTTCTCGACATAAAAAACACGACACGGAGTGGCGTGCTACTCTTCTTGACCCGACTTGGCCGTTGGACGATACTTAGGGGGCTGTGCTGTCGGTCTGCGATGGCATCCTCACTTGTCACCCTTAACTGCATTTCCTAGCCATGGCTGCCGCCACGAAAACCCTTGCCGAACCCACCAACCTGGGTGAGTACTGCCGTCAAGTTGCACAAGATGCCAAGGCCGCCTCGGCTGAACTTGCCCAGGTGCGCGGCGAAGTAAAAACGGCATGGCTACATCGGGCCGCGCAGTTGCTCCGAGAAAACGTTGAACGAATCCAGGCAGCTAACGTCCAAGATATCGAAGCTGCCCCCGGTTACGGACTGACTGACGCACAAGTCGATCGCTTGCGTCTTACTCCCGACCGTATCGAAGGAATTGCTTCCGCACTGGAAGAAGTCGCCTCGTTGCGAGACCCGATCGGACAGGTAATCGACTCGACGGTCAGGCCCAACGGCTTGGCAATCAATAAAGTCCGTGTGCCGTTGGGCGTCGTGTTTTTCGTTTACGAATCGCGTCCCAATGTGACGGCCGACGCGGCGGCCATTTGTGTGATGGCGGGCAACGCGGTCGTCCTTCGAGGCGGCAAAGAAGCGATTCACTCGAGCCGAGCCATTGTCGAATTACTGCACGAAGCGGCCGAAGAAACGGGGCTCCCCAAAAATGCAGTCCAGCTCGTC
>JAADIN010000261.1 GCA_013151315.1 Planctomycetota bacterium
GCCCACATGCGAGCGAGGTGCCAGAGCGATTGGATGGATACGCTTCTGGGCACCATGCTCGCAAGCAACCAAAGGGCTGGCGAGATCGCTCGCGAGCTGCATCTTGAAGCGGTCACCGATGTGACTGGTTTTGGTTTGGCCCACCATCTACTCGAAATGCTCCGCCCGTCCGGCTTGTCGGCAGAGCTGCGTCTCGGCAAGATTCCCCTGCTACCGGGCGCACAAGAACTTGTCGAGCAAGGAATCGAGAGCACGTTGGCTCCCGGCAATCGGGCGGCGGAAGCCGATCTGCGCTGCGAACCGCCGCTCCGCGACGACCCTCGCTATGCCGTGCTCTTCGACCCGCAAACCTCGGGCGGCCTGCTCATGGGAGTTGCCGACGAGCAGCTTGACGCCTTGCTCGACCGCTTGGGCCAATCGGCAACCGTCATTGGCTGCGTGCAACCCACGACCGCTGGTCAATCGCAGATCCAACTGTTCCAATGATCTCAACCAAAAAAGAAGAGAAAGAGAACGCCACGAAAAACGCAAAAAGAGACAAAAATACGGAATTGGCCACGGATTGAACACGGAGAATAAAAAGACTGGCACGAGATTCTTTTCTTTTTGATCTGTGTTCCATCCGTGTTCAATCCGTGGCTATAATCCTTTTGTCGCGCTGTGCTCTCTGTGGTTATTTTTTCCCTTAACTTGGGAAGTACGAGTCGGCCTGGTGGCGGCCGCGGTCTTCAAAACCGTTGTGCGGAACGTCAACCGTTTCGCAGGTGCAGGTGGGTTCGATTCCCATGTACTTCCGTTTTTCCCCGTGTTTTGAATCCTCCCATGCCATCCGCAGTAAATATCCCACGCATTGATACCAGTCAGCCCGACGCGGCGGAGCAGATTGCTGCGCTGCGGCAAAAGCTCTCGCCCGAGGGAAACATCGTCAGCGAGGCGGGCAAGAAAAAAACGATCGAGGTGTTCGGCAAACCTAACGCCCCAGCAAGCGGTCGAGCAAATTTGTGGCGACGTGAAACGCCGCGGATTGGCTGCGGTTTTAGAATACACCACCAAGCTCGACCGAGCCGAGCTCACCGCCGCCACGCTTCGCGTCTCAGCCCAAGAATTGGCAGCCGCCCATGCCGCAGCCGAACCCGAATTCCTAGAAACCGTTCGACGCATTCGCGAAAACGTGTTGCGGTTTCAAAAAGCGATTCTGCACTCCGACGTGACCGTCGATTTTCCCGAGGGTGGCACACTGCGGCAACGCTACTTGCCGCTGGAGCGCGTCGGAATCTGCGTGCCCGGCGGAGCGGCCGCCTACCCGTCGACGGTGATTATGACGGCCGTGCCGGCCCAGGCCGCGGGCGTCAAGCAGTTGGCGGTCGTCGCGCCGCCGACACCGTTTGGCTCGTACAACCAAGACATGCTCGCCACGTGCCATGAACTGGGAATCACGGAAGTCTATCGCGTCGGCGGTGCCCAAGCCGTCGCGGCACTGGCCTACGGCGTTTCCGGATTGCCAAAGGTCGACAAGATCGTCGGCCCAGGCAACCTGTTTGTCGCGCTCGCCAAGAAACACGTTTTTGGGGGTGTCGATATCGATTCGATCGCCGGGCCGAGCGAAGTGGTTGTTATTGCCGACGAAACGACGCGAGCGGACTTTGTGGCTGCCGATCTGATCGCTCAAGCCGAACATGCCCCCGGCTCGAGTGTCCTGATTACCTGGAGCCCCGCGTTGATCGACCAAGTGGCGGGCGAGCTGGCCAAGCAATTGGCGGTTCTCGATCGAAGCGATTTGGCGCGACAGTCGCTAGAGAATTTTGGAGCACTGATCCTGGTCGAAGATCGAGTCGAAGCGGCCGAGTTGGCCAACCAACTGGCGACCGAGCACTTGCACCTTGCTTGCGACGATGCCGAAGATCTGCTCGGAACAATCCGCCATGCCGGCGCAATTTTCATTGGGCCCTATAGCCCGGTGCCTCTGGGAGATTACGCAGCCGGCCCCTCCCACGTTTTGCCCACCGGCGCGACGGCCCGCTTTGCCAGCGGCCTCTCGTCGAACGACTTTTTACGAAGCGGCAGTGTGATTCAATTGACCAAGGAAGGCCTCGAATCGGTGGCCGACGACATCCAGCGCATGGCAACCAAAGAAGGGCTGACGGGGCACGGGAAAAGTGTAAAAAAACGGCTTCCTGGTGATTGAAGGCCGTAGATAAGAAGTACAAAAAAGATAGAAACACAGAGACACGGAGGAAACAGAGTTTCAGTAGTTCCAAATTCAAGAAAAGAACACTAATCTTCGCTAATCTGCACTAATCGTATTAGCGAAGATTAGTGCAAATTAGTGTTTCCCCTCCTCGTACTTTGCCTTCCTTAGCCATGGGTTTTTGGAACTACTGAGTTTGTTTTTTTGCTCCTCCGTGTTCTCTGTGCCTCCGTGTTTCAAAAAAAATCGTTCCCTCATGTTTCACTCGCAACTTTTTTTATGAATTTTTTTCGAACCAACATTTCTGAGATGACCGGCTATGTCCCCGGCGAGCAGCCGCAGACAGAAAAGCTGATCAAGCTCAATACCAACGAAAATCCCTACGTCTGTTCGCCCAAGGTCAAGGCAGCCATCGGTCGGGTCGTGCAGGCCGGGCTGCAAAAGTATCCCGACCCTACCGCGACGGCTTTTCGGATGCGCGCCGCCGAGCTTTTCGGTTGCGACCCCGACTGGATCCTCTGCGGCAACGGTAGCGACGATATTCTTACGATCGTCACCCGAGCACTGGTCGACTCGGGCGATCACGTCCGATTTTCGCAGCCAAGCTACACGCTCTACCGCACGCTAGCTGAGATTCAGGGTGCGAAATGCCACGTCATCGATTACGAATCCGATTGGACGCTCGGCCCCGATTTTACAAAACCTTGCGACCAACTGCGGCTTGCCTATCTGGCCAACCCCAACAGCCCTTCGGGGACGCTGGTGCCGCCAGAAGAGGTCGCGCGCATCGCCGACGCCCTGCCCTGCCCGCTGCTGGTCGACGAAGCGTATGCCGACTTTGCCGAAACGAACTGCCTGGAGCTGGTCGCCCAAAACGAAAAAATCATGGTCTCTCGCACCTTGAGCAAGTCGTACGCGCTGGCCGGACTCCGCTTTGGTTTTCTTGTTGCCCAGCCTCAGATGATCCGCGAACTAAATAAAGTGAGAGACTCGTATAACTGCGACGCGATGTCGATCGCCGGGGCGACGGCAGCGATCGACGATCAAAATTGGCTCGCCCAAAATCGCAGCGCAATTCTTGCCACGCGCACTCGCCTCCTCGATCAATTGCGGCAGTTAGGATTTGAATGCCAAGATTCCGAGGCCAACTTTGTTTGGTGTACTCATCCCGACCATGCTGCGGAGCAACTCTATCAGCAATTGAAAACCGACGGCATCCTGGTTCGTTATATGAACTACCCCGGCTGGGGCGATGGCCTGCGAATTACGGTCGGCACCGACGAGCAAATCGATGCGCTGTTGGCAGTTTTGGGTTGCTAGCACTGTCAATTTGGGAATCCAGCGTAGCCCTTGCGCTTCAGAAAAACTCGGCTCGCGGCTTGGCCTTCGAACGGTCGACTTTTATCGATACTGACCGACATTGCCGCGAAAATCCGAACTCCTTTCTTCTTCGATACGACGGATCCCATGATAATGCGCCTCAAACTGGTCGCCTTATGGATTAGCTGCTGGATGTTCTTACTTGGAACTGCAACGCTTCCCGCTCAGAATATTCAAGAGGCCTTCGGAGAAGGAACTCAGTCACTCACCACCAACCCACTCACTACTAACAAAGTGCTTTGGCAACAGTACCAAGCACTTCAGGCAGGCCTTTCGCCGAGTGGCTGTCAGTCCTGTGGCCCAGCAGACGGTTCGCCGCAGGACCGTTGTGGCTGCAATTCGGAACTTTTTTCGTGGAACGATGGCCCCGGAAATTGCGATCAGTGGTGTGTTGGCCCGAAATGGGAAGTCCAGGCAAACGGCCTGATGCTCTTCCGCGAAGACGCCGATCTGGGGCGGGTGA
>JAADIN010000131.1 GCA_013151315.1 Planctomycetota bacterium
CGAAAAGCAGATACGCAAGGCCGCCGGCCTAGGGCGGATCGACCCTAGCCAACGTGCCGAGGCGACGCCCAAAGACTACGCCTTTCACGATTTGTTGGTCGTCGGTGGCGGGCCCTCGGGCTTGTCGGCAGCACTGACGGCGGCCGATGAAGGGGTTCGTGTCCTCCTGGTCGAACAACACCCGCGACTGGGCGGTAGCTTGGCTTGGCAACGGAGAAACGATCCCCAAGCAGTCGAGCACCTCAGCTCGCTAGTCGAGCGAGTGACGACGCACGCCAATATCGAAGTCCGCTGTGGGACGCTGCTCGCCGGATGCTATGCCGACCATTGGTATGCTTTGGTCGACGAACATCGTTTGACGAAGCTGCGGACCAAGTCGCTAATCGTTGCCACCGGCTGCTCCGAACAGCCGGCCGTTTTCCAAAACAACGATTTACCCGGCGTGATGCTCGCCTCGGCAGCCCAACGATTGGCGCACCTTTACGCGGTACAGCCGTTCAAAAAATGCGTGGTATTGGCCGGCAACCGCGATGCCTATCGGGCCGCCCTCGATCTTCAGCAAGCGGGCGTCGAGATTGCCGCAATCGTCGATTTGCGAATCGATGGCGAAACGTCAGAACTGGGTTCCCAGGTAGAAAAATCGGGCATCACGGTCTATCGGCACCATGCGATTTACGAAGCGATTGCCGGTTCGGGCAACACGACTGTGCAAGGTGTCCAGGTTTGCCCGATGGACGCTCAAGGGGAACTCGACCCGCAGTTGGCAAAGCGGATCGACTGCGATGGGGTCGCGGTAAGCGTTGGTTGGATGCCCGTTGCGGGGCCGCTTTACCAAGCCGGCGGGCGTTTTTCTTATGACGATTCGCTCGAGCAATTGGTCCCGACCGAGCTGCCCAACTCGATTTTTTCGGCCGGACGGGTCCGCGGAATCTTTCATCTCGCCGATCGCCTCGCCGATGGACAGCGGGCCGGATTAGCAGCCGCTGCCGAACTGGGCCGTACCGAGCAACCCGTCCCGGAACCCTGTCAGCATACAGGCCCCCCGCCCAGCCATCCCTATCCCATTTTCGCGCACAAGAAAAAGAAAAACTTTGTCGAGTTCGACGAAGACCTCCACTTGGTCGACTTTGCGAACGCCCATCAGGAGGGCTACGACAACATCGAGCTGCTCAAGCGTTACACGACCGTCGGGATGGGCCCCAGCCAGGGCAAGCTTGCCAACATGAACGCCATTCGTATTTTGGCCCGGCTCAACGGCAAGTCAATCAACGAAACGGGCACGACCACCTCGCGACCGTTCCACCATCCGGTGCCGCTCGCCCACTTGGCCGGTCGACGATTCCATCCCAACCGCCACACACCGATGCACGCGTGGCACGAACAAGCCGGCGCGGCGTTTGTCTATGCAGGCTCTTGGCTGCGGCCCGAATACTACCCCGTCGCAGGCAAGTCTCGCGAAGCACTGATTCTCGAAGAAGCACAACATGTCCGCGACTCCGTCGGCCTGATCGATCTCGGAACACTCGGCAAGATCCAAATCTCTGGAAAAGATGCCGCGGCGTTTTTAGAACGGATCTACACAGGTCGGTTTGTCGATCAAAAGGTCGGGTCGATACGCTACGGCTTGGCTTGCGACGAAACGGGCACGATCATCGACGATGGCGTCGTCGCGCGGCTTGACGAGAATCGGTTTTATGTCACCGCGACTACCGGCGGAGCGGCCGCTTTCTTCCGTGAAATGCAGCGTTGGGCGCTTATCTGGCAAATGCAAGTCGATCTGGTAAACCTCACCGGCCAGCTCACCGCGATGAACCTCACCGGGCCCAAGACACGCGAAGTGCTTGCCCCGTTGACTGACATCGACCTTTCCAACGAAGCATTCGGCTTCGGGAAAATTCGCGAAGGCTTGGTGGCGGGCATACCGGCCAAGCTCATTCGCGTTGGCTTTGTCGGCGAACTGGGATATGAAATCCACCTCCCCGCAGCCTATGGCCATAGCCTCTGGAGCGAGCTCATGGAGGTTGGCCATTCGGCCGGCATCCGGCCTTTTGGCATCGAAGCCCAACGCCTGCTCCGCTTAGAAAAAGGGCATTCTATTGTCAGCATCGATACCGACGCGCTGACCAATCCTTACGAGGCCAATTTGGCATGGGTGGTGGAGGAGAAAAAAGAGTTTTTCGTCGGGCAGCGCAGTCTTGCGATTTTGCAGCGGAAAAAACTTACTCGGCAATTGGTCGGTTTTGAGTTGCCCTCGAGTCACAACGGCCCGTTGCCAGAAGAATGCCATCTGATAGTTGAGCAGGGTGAAATCGTTGGGCGAGTGACAAGCATTGCGCACCGTTCGACCCTCGGCAAAACCCTCGGTTTAGCTTTCGTTCGCCCCGACATGGCCGAACCTGGTACCCCGCTTACCATTCGCGTCGATCAGGGAAAACTTGTGCCCGCGGCAGTAACGCCCCTTCCTTTCTACGATCCCGACAACCTCCGACAGAAGTAGGATCTGATGAACGCCATGCTACACCGTCAAAGTCCGATCCAGCATCTTTTTGATCCGACGGTCGGACAATGGGGCGAACTCGCCGGCGCTCGCGTTGTGCTCTCGCTGGATTCCGAGGAAGTCGAAACGAAGGCCCTGCAAACCTTGGCACTCTGCGACATGAGCGCTCTGCCAAAACTGGGCGTCAAAGGCCCCTCAGCCGCCGAATGGCTATTGAGCGAGGGAGTTCTTCTTCCCAAAGGAATCTATCAATTGCAAGAACAGTCGGATGGCAGTCTTGTCGTCCAACTTTCGGACACCGAGTTTCTACTGGAAGAAAGTTTTGCAAGCCAAACCATCCAGGCACTCTCCGAAAAGCTCGGCTGGGGCCTAACAGGCGTCGCGCGAGTCGAAAGGCAGGAAGCAAGTTTTTTGCTGACCGGTTCGCGGGCAATAGACGTCCTGGCACAAACGTGCGCCATCGACTTTCGAGTCGCTCCGCGCGGCCGCTTGGTGATGACTCGCGTCGCGGGCACTAGTTGCAGCGTCTTACCTTCGGGGAAAGAGGGCGAAGTGAAATACCAAATTGAGGTCGATGCGACCTACGCAGTCTCTTTGTGGAAGTCTCTTTTGACGATCTGCCAGGAGTTGGGTGGGAGAACGATTGGGACAGCCATTCTCACGGCCAGTGGCACAACCCGTCATTCGAAATGAAATCTTTCTAGATTGGTGCTCCAGGGATTTCCATGGGGCCTTCGAACAATGTGAATGTGCGATGGTCCAATAGTTCCCCTACTTGCGACTCCCTTTACCCTATCGACCTTCGGGTGTCTTGTCAGGTTTTTCCTTAGGCATTCAAGCAGTACCCCGACAAAAATCAAAGCCCTGCAAAATAATTCCGCACCGCCACGTCCAGCGTTTCGCGGCTTACTTCCAACGGGCGGTCGTTAAACTCGCAAAAGTTGCGAATCTGTCGCAACAGATCGCGTGGGTGGCAGTACCGCAAAGGGCGACTGGTTGGGCGATAGTGCGTTTCGAGTAAATACTCCAATGCTCGCTTGTCGCATTCACAGCCCATTCCCTCCGCCAGCTCGACAAAAAGGCTCAGGAATTCTTCCCGGGTAGGCCCATTGACCTCTATCTTGTACGGAATCCGCCGGAGAAAAGCCTCGTCGACCAGATCACTCGGCTCGAGGTTCGTAGAAAACACCAACAGCATGTCGAACGGCACCGACACCTGACGGCCGCTCGAAAGATTGAGATAATCGAGATGCTTTTCCATCGGCACGATCAGCCGATTGAGCATCTCACTCGTCGGCATGCGTTGCCGGCCAAAGTCGTCGATTACCAACGCGCCACAATTGGCCCGCATCTGTAGCGGTGCTTCGCAAATTCCCGTCTGGTCGTTGAACTGCAAATCCAGTTGCGGCATCGTCAACTCGCCACCAACGACAATCGTCGGGCGATGAATCAAAATCCAACGTCGATCGTACTTCGCCTCTTCCAATTCAGGAAGATCGACCGCCTCGTGGCAACGCGGGTCGTAGAGCCGCACCAATTCGCCATCGATCGTAATCGTATGA
Organism: Planctomycetota bacterium; assembly: GCA_013151315.1. Lineage (GTDB taxonomy): Bacteria > Planctomycetota > Planctomycetia > Pirellulales > Lacipirellulaceae > Bythopirellula. Next base: position 4,060 of record JAADIN010000131.1, read on the forward strand.
GGGATCCAAACAAACTCGCCAAACGATTGGACCACAATCTCTGAAATGCTCGTCTTGCCGTTGCCGGGAGGTCCGTACAAAAACATTCCGCGACCATCGTTGATCGCTTGTCCTAGTTGATTCACAAAAGCCGAACTCAATTTCAGGCCACGAAACGTCTGCTCCAATTTTTCTTGGGTCAGGTGGCTCTGCTGAAGCGATTGCTGCTCGATCCCCAGGATGTAGGATTCCAGCGGCACGGGCGCCACGCCGGTGTAGGTACATTGTTTCGCCAGTCGGCGACCCCGATCGTATCCCGCCTCGGTAAGCTGAAAAACATAGTCCTCCAGTCCCGACGAACCTTTGATCGAAATCAACAACTCCGCCCGCAAGCCCTCCATCGTGCTGACGAGCATCTGCCTGGGTAACTGCAGTTGGTCGGCAATTCCACGACCGCTCAACGTCCCTCGGTAGAGCAGTAGCTTGAGCACCAGCGATTCCAACTCGGCCTCGCTTAATCCTAAGTCCTCTAACGACTTCGGCTCGGCAGGGACAAATCTCGTGGGTCCAGGGGGGGCGCTGCCATCCGCTACCAACATGGAAGCTGGTACGCCACCCATCAAAGGAGTCGGGGGGGCGGGACTTATAAGGGGTTCGGTCATTTCAACTCGCTCGGTCGTGTTCGCTACTTCCAAATTAGCCGTTTTAGCGCTAGCCACGGTTTTTCGGCTAGAACCGTGGCTAGCGCCAAAACGGCTAACAAGCTGCTCAAAAAATCGGAAACAAAAAATCCCTCTATAGATTCATGGGGTACATTCCGCAGGCTGTCCACCTCGCGGAGGGGCAAAGCGGAAAGAGAGGCCACCTCGATTCGCAGACCTGGGGGTCAATCGCATTGTGCCGGTTTTCCTAGGGCTTTGTCATTTTCTAAAAGTTGTCAAAGCACTCGGCGCGTCATTGCTCGAAACCGCCTCGATCCGGTAGAATCGGGCCGAAGCACCTCCTAAAGCCACAGCCTAAAACCTACAGCCTAAAACCCATGTTTGAAGCCCTCCAAGACGGACTTTCCTCGGCATTCAAGTCGCTTCGCGGTCAAGGAAAAATGACCGAAGCGAACATGCGCGAGGGCCTCAAACTGGTCGAAAAATCGCTCCTCGAAGCCGACGTCAGTTTTGATGTCGTCCGCGAGTTCATGGCTCGGGTCACCGAGCAGGCTATCGGCGAAAAAGTTCTCAAATCGCTCAACCCGAGCGAGCAAATTGTTGGCGTCGTTTATCAAGAGTTGGTCGAGCTCATGGGCCCCGTCGACCACTCGATGCACCTCAAAGGAAAAGATGAAGTTTCGGTGCTCATGATGTGTGGCCTGCAAGGTTCGGGCAAAACAACCACCTGCGGCAAGCTGGGCAGACATCTCAAGTTGCAAGGTCGCGCGCCGCTACTGGTCGCCGCCGACTTGCAGCGTCCTGCCGCGATTGACCAATTGCACGTGCTTGGCGAGCAACTCGACATCCCCGTTTTTTCTGATCGCGCTGAACAAGACCCCGTCAAGGTTTGCAACGCGGCCGTCAAGCAGGCCAAAAAACTCGGGGCCGATGTCGTGATTCTCGACACGGCCGGCCGATTGCACGTCGACGAGGAGCTCATGAAGCAGCTCGAGCGCGTCGACCGCCAGTGCAATCCCAACCAGATCTATCTGGTCGTCGACGGCATGACGGGCCAAGACGCGGTCAACAGTGCCAAAGTTTTTAATGAAGCACTCGAACTCGATGGCGTCATTATCACCAAGCTCGATGGCGACGCCCGCGGCGGTGCTGCTCTCTCGGTAAAACAGGTCACCGGCGTGCCGGTAAAATTCATTGGCACGGGCGAGCATCTCGATGCGCTCGAAGAGTTTCACCCCGACCGCTTGGCAGGCCGGATTCTCGGCCAAGGCGACATGCTCAGCTTGGTCGAGAAGGCCCAGCAAGAATTCGACGCCGACGAATTGGAAGCCCAAGAGGCACGACTCCTCAAGGGCGAATTCACGCTCGACGACTTCAAAAAGCAGCTCTCGCAGATCAAGCGGCTTGGCCCTATGCAAAAAGTCATGGGCATGATCCCCGGCATGGGCAACATGGCCGAAGCGATGGGCGACGCCGACCCCGAGGAAGACATGAAGCGGCTCTTTGGCATCATCGACTCGATGACTGCCGAGGAACGCCGCAATCCGACCAAGATCATCGACCAGAGCCGACGACGCCGGATCGCCGCAGGTGCCGGCTGCGAGCCGAGCGAAGTGAACGAGCTCATCAAGCAGTTCGACGTGATGGCCCAGATGATGATTTCCATGGCCGGCAAGGGCATGCGAGAGCGAATGAAAATGGTCCGCGAGATGCAGGCGTCGATGACCGACCCCAATGGCCAGCTCTCGAAAAAGAAAATCAGCACCGGCAAGCGGCTCAATCCCAAAGAGCGCGCCAAGCTCAAAAAGCAGCGAGACAAAGAGCTACGCCGACGAAAACGCGAGAAACGGAGCAAATGAAGCTAAGGACGTATAAACGGGACAGCGACGGTCTCGTTCTTGTGATGTCCGCTATTCGATTCGCTCGAATCTGTGTGCTCATTCGTGTGCGAATGGCCTTCGCGGATTTCTCGGGAGAGAATTTTTGGGTCGACGCCGGCACCATGGCGAAATACGACCGACCCACCCACGTGGCTCGTGACCATCAACAGCGCGGCTCCGACTAGAGTGACTGCCAACTGCTGCTTGGTGGCCGTGGTCTCCGGTCCTCGCCAGCGTGCAATCGACACCCAGGTAAAGAGGGCCAACATCACCAGTCCGAGTCCGAGATGCCAGAGCATCAGCCCGTGGCCTGCTTCAGTATGCGCCGGGACGGTGAAGTAGGCCAGTCCGCCAGCCACCGCGGCCAACCAACCAAAAAGGATGCCCGTTAGCAACAGACCCGTCGTCGTTCGATGCAACATCTCACTTGGCCGGCGCAAAGTCCAGAACATTAAGGCCGCTCCGCCCAGAAGAAAGGCGATCGGAAAATGGATCAACATTGGGTGCAGTTCCCAAGGCTTTGGGAAGGAGATGAGGCCATCCATCGAGTACTCGTCTTTTATGAGGTAAGAACATATGCCCAAGTGCAAGGAAGGCCAAACAATAGTCTGACGGGCAGGTTGGAGCCAAAGCATACTTGGCCCCAACCGCCCCAGACTGCGATTGATCGCGATGCGATATGATCCTAAGTGAGTTACTCAACTCACTTTTCGTGGTGATCATGCTCGCCCTGCTCGCCATGGCCTTCGTCTTCACCCGCCTTCTTGAGAGCCTCGGCCTTTGCTAGCGTACCTGCAGGGTCGGCCTTCGCTTTGGCGACGCAGCCTTTGCAGCACAAGTAAACCGGATTGCCATCCAATTCTAGCCGGATAGGCGCGCCCATCGAACCGAGGAAATTCTTGTTGGCAATCGCACAATACTTCTGAGCTTCTGCGGCAGCACGTTCTTTGGCGGGCAATTTCGCCAAGGTAGCTGAAGCTTTCGCAAGCTTCATAACCATCGCCAGCGTCGCTTTGCCACCCTCCTCGGCATGTTCAACACATCCTTCGCAACATACGAATATCGGCGTTCCTTCAACCATCACTTTGTGTGGTGTGTCGGTCGCGCCAAGTCGCGTGTACTGCATGATCGGACAAAAACGCTGGGCTTCGGCCTGCCGGCGATCTGCAGCGGACAAACCCGCAAGTGCTTCGCTAATTTCCTTCTCCGCCATCATAGCTTCATGGTCATGTCCAGCAGCAGACTCGCCGTCTGCAATCGCTGAAACATCGCTGAAAACGCTGAAAACCAACCCAAGTGCTATGGTCAACAAAATTTGGGGTCTTGTGATAGTCATTAAGACCATCCTTTCAAAAAAACAGGGAGGGGATGCTGCCCTAAATGCCAAACGTACCTAAACAGCGAAACAGGACATAAGCACAGGCCTACTACGGTTGGATGCACCGTTTTGTTCGATTCTTCACGACCTTCTGTTTTTTCTCAGAACGAGACTGATCGCTAGCTCGCTGGTGTCATCGCCTCGGCGACTAGATCATAAGGCCACACGTGTGAAATGAGCTGGCGGTCGGGGAAAATCACAGCTCGGAGAAAAGACTTGCCCCGACAGGTATCGGGAGGTCTGTTTGTGTGATTTTTGTGTAGAGATCTTCCGGCAGAACGCGGATGATGGTCATCATACCTTTGCTGCCTTTGAACCATTGGTCAGTCATGCCTTGGGTTTCGCGTCGCCCGGCGATTTTTTTCATGCCCATCATGCTCATTGGCATCTTGCCTTGCATGAGTTGCGGGAAGGCGGGGATCTCTCGGGCCGCATCCAGTTTCGGATCGCGTATGTGCGGGCCGACCTGACTCACCATGTGATTGGCCGTATGGTGAAACATGTGGCAGTGCATGACCCAATCGCCCGGATTGTTCGCCACAAACTCGACCTCACGAATTTCGCCGATCCCGATGCGCACCGTGTTCAAGGGCAGCCAAGCCGATTCCGGAACACGGCCTCCTTCGGTTCCCGTCAGCCAGCCGGTGTGACCGTGGAAATGCAAAGGGTGCTGATGAAGCGTACTGAAATTGAAAAACCGCAACCGCACACGTGATCCTAAGCGTACAAGCAACGGGGTCGTGTAGGGACCACATCGCCCATTAATCGTCAGGTAGTTCCAATCCATGGCCATTGTGTTGACGACGTCGCTGTTCGGAGCGATGTTGAACTGCTGAAGCAGCAAGCCGAAATCATGATCGACGGGTGGATTGTGAGCAACTTTTGGATGGGCGATAAACATTCCGATGGAGCCCGCTGCTTCTTGCATGCCGACATGGGCATGGTAGGCCATGCTGATGGCTTGATGAACCGTGAATTCGTAAACATAATTTCCTCCCGGAGCAATCATCTTTTGGGTAATGAAGGGGATGCCGTCCATGTCGTTGGGACATTCCAATCCGTGCCAGTGGATGGTGGTCGCTTCAGGCAATTCGTTGTGAACGACCACGCGAACACGGTCACCCTGGTTCACTTCGATGGTTGGCCCAGGCATAGTTCCGTTGTAGCCGTAGAAATGGAACGTTTGCCCCGGAAGCAACTCTTGCTGGACGGGCATCGGGCGAAGATGGAATTCTTTCACCCCGCCGACCATTTCGAACGGAAGCTTCGCAAGGTCAGGTGTGACCATCGCAATGGGTTCTAGGTTTTCTTTTCGAAAACCGTTGACCAATTTACCCCGATCAGTAGGAGAACCGACCGGACCGCCTTGCCCAGCGTGCATGCGGGGGAACTCTTCGCCCTGTCGATGATCGCCCTGGGCGCCGGTAGGAGATGTTATTTCAGGTTGCTGGCCCTTCGCCGTGCCCGCAGCTAGTAATCCGGCTGTCGCTGCGGTTGCGCCTTGTACAAGAAATTTTCTGCGATCTTCGGGAATGCTCATCGAAAGTCTCTTGCGTCGAAGGCAGGTGATGGTTTGACAGGCGTTCTGAATACATCAAGAAATGCTGCGACTACCTTGGCTTGGGAACTGCGTCAATGTGTCCGCCGCTGACCGGCGCCGGGGGTTCGGATAACCCACCGGTCAATAACAAGCCGCGAATCGAAATGTCCATTTCACGGTACTCCATTAAGCTGCCGATGTATTGCGTTTGGAGGTCGAGGTAGATACGCTGGGCCAGCAGAACATCGGGCCAAGCGGCACGCCGTGCCTCATAGCCTTCATGCAATAGATCGTTAGCCTTTTTGGCCTTGGGTAACATCTCGTTCTGGTAAGCCTGGACGTGCTGCCAGGAGGTCTGGTAGTTGCGGAATTGAGCGGCAAGCTGGGTACTCAAGGCTAGCTCGAGCCGCTTTACATCGGCCCGCGATCGGTTGAGATCGGCTGTTGCTTGCTGTATGGTGCCGCGATTTTTGTCGAAAATTGGCAGCGGGATGCCTGCGGTAACTCCCGTGACCGTATCCCCTGTCTCGTAGTTATGGCCGACACTTACATCGACAAGGATATTGGGAATTGGTTCAACACGCTCGCGACGCACCGTGATTTCATCATGACGAATCTTTTCCCAAGCTGCGATCAATTCAGGGCTGTTTTCCAAAAGTCGGTTGAGAGCCGAGTCCCAATCGAGCGGACTATTTTGAGGGTCGAGCGAACCTCTCAATGTGGAACGTGACAACTGAGGCGTCCCTACCATGGCAGCCAAGTTCCGCCATGATTGTTCGAGATCGTTCTCGACCGCCTGGAGACCTAATCGGGTTCGCTGCAAGTCGACTTCCGCTTGCAACAATCCCGCTTGATTGGTTTGCCCCAAATTGAGCATCTCACGGTGTGTCTGGACGTTGTCTTCTGCGTTTTCGACAAGCTGTGTGTGGGTTTCAACAAGTTGTTGGGTAGCCAGTGTCTTGTAGAAATGAACACGGACATCGTTGAGCACGCGGTTGTATTGAGCCGTCCTATTTATTTCGGCGATTCGAGCCCGCTGGCACCATTTCTGTCGGCTGAGCCGCAGCTTGCCTCCAGTCACGATTTCCTGCGAAATAAAACCGCCCTGAAATTCGCCGGCCGTGCCGTTGACGCCAAGCTGATCGCTCGTATAGCCAACCACGGGGTTTGGGAGGAGGCCTGCTTGATAGGCCCCACCGCGTGCCGCTCGAACTTGCGCCGCTGCTTGAACCAACGTGGGATTGCTGGACAGTGCCATGGCTTCGAGAGCTTCCAACGACCACGTCGAATGCTGCTCCACTGCAGTCATGGGTGAGGGGATTAGTTCGACATCGTCGTGAGATAATGCGGTTTCGTGCTGATGAGCAACGAGTTGGGTCGTCGAAGAAGGCCTCTCTCTCTCTGCGGCTGGCGTACGTTTCACGGTATAGGTCGTGGCCTTGAGACGCGAGGCATTCCGTAACGACCCAGTTGCACACCCGCTGAAAACGGCCAATGTCAGCAATACGACAGCATGAAGTTTCTGATCCACGGTCATCCTTCGTGATACGCATGCCCGAATCACGTCCCATGCGAATCGGGTTCTCAGGCACTTTGATCGTCAGGATCAACATCCTTGCTTTACCCGAAAGCCTCTGGCGCAATAGATTTAACCTGGCGAACCATGGTAACCGTCATATTCAGTAATGCTTATCACGTATCTTCTCAATCGCTAGCACGCCATTGGCTTGGCTTGTGCGTATGATTAGGATCAGCCGGTAAATAACTTCCACTTTTGGCCGAAGGCCATCCGTCACCGTAACCTAGGGCAAGCGCAGCGCCCTAGGAAATAGAGAAAAGGGATAGTTTGGCCGAAGGTCAAAGCGAAGGATATCAAACGGCTTCCCTCGCTTACGCATCGGGTTACGTGCGAAGGGAAAGTCCCAATTGACCAAAGCAAGACGAACGAATGGAACCACCAAGATCACTGAGAAAAGGACCAATGAATAAGATTTCTCTGTGCCCTCCGTGCCTCAGTGGTAATCATTTCCCTAGTTTTTGAGTGAAAGCATGGCCAAGAAAAACGCTCGCAATCGCTCCTTCAATAAGCGATAATTTCCATCGCGCAAAGAGTAGCACGCCTCTCCGAGTCGTGTTTGCTGATAACAACACGACTCGGAGAGGCGTGCTACTCTCAATCCCCAACTCCAACCCTCAGCCCTTTTGTCGCCTCAACTCCACATCGCGTTTTTATGCCTAAACTCATGCCACCAAAAAATCAAAAACACGGCCATGCCAGAGCGAACCCTCAAACCAAGAAGCCCGTTTCGTCCTTTTGGCACAAAATGCCAGGGCAAAAGAACTCCCCAGGGGTGGGACGAAAACCCAAGCGAGGGAACCCACGTCCAGCAACAAAAAGAAGCGATCGAGCGCCTTTCCACCCTTAAAACTATTGCCGATCTACTAGCTGCCCCGTTGTCTGCATGGTGAGCTTAACTTTGAAGAATCAAAAAGATTGGAAAAATAACGAGTACCCCCCGGACACAAAGGGGCTTTCATAGAAGTTCTCCTGACTAAGAATACCTACTCATTGCCGCCAGTCGTAGTTCCTGTTACCATTGGGCAAATCGAGTAAGGCTCGGGGCGTGGCGCAGCCTGGTAGCGCGACTGGTTTGGGACCAGTAGGTCGCACGTTCGAATCGTGTCGCCCCGACTTTTTTTGGTTGAAAGCCCTGGGATTGCAATCCCAGGGCTTTGCTTTTTCTACAGGGCTTTGCTTTTTCTACAGGGCTTTGCTTTTTCTAGTAGTTGCTGCCGCTTTTTCGGATGTGGACCATCGGCGAGGCATCGTTCTGGAGGCCGCCGCGTACGATTTTCGCTAGGAAGATGCGATGGTCTTCGGAGTCAACGTGGGAAATCGGTTCGCACTCGAGATGGCCAAGGCAATCTTCAAGCACGGGGACTCCACGCGGGCAGTGCCGAATGGCGAGGTCCTCAAACGCGGGTTCGTCGGGCTCGAATCCTTTGCCAAAATGCTTGAGTAAGTCGAACTGTTTTTCTGGGATGACGTTCAGTACAAACGGCTCGCCCTCGGTGATCCAGTCGCAAATGTACCGGCCCCGTTTTACGGCGACCGAGACCATGGGCGGTTCGAAGCCGGCCTGCATGACCCAGCTAGCGAGCATTCCCGTGGCGCGGTCGCCCGTGCCGGCGGTGAGGATATAAACGCCGCTTGTTACGCGGCCTAGGACGGCATCGTGGTCGGAGTTGCTCATCGTGGTTTTTTCCGTTGCAACGCCACCGGGGTTGCAATCCCGTGGCTTTCCTGGCTGTAAAAAGAGGCATTCTACGGCATGCAAGCGGAGGCTGTCGACCTCGATCTGCTAGCACCGTGGATCGACCTTCGCACGGGGTCGGCTATCTCATAATCTCTGCGGACCATGTTCATTCGTCGTGCCTCAGTTTTTACGCTAGCTGTTGCTTTAATCTGCTCCCGCGAGAGTGTTTTCGCCGAGACTGCGCAATCGTGGCAGCCCTATCGTTCAGTGTCGCCTGCTCAGTACTTGGAAGAAGCTCCCTATCAGGACCAGGACGCGATCACTGAAGTCGAGCTCGATTGCTTGGCGGTCGAAGGTTGTGCCGACCCCTTCGAGGTACCCGACCATCGGCTGCCGATGGTGTTTGATTCTCGGTTGGCCGATCCGGCGCTCGTTCCGACGGGCGGTGTTCAGAATTGGAATTGGCATGTGCTTCCTGGCGATGTCATCTGGCACTCGTATTGGGCGGGGGCCAAAGAGCCGCGGATTTCTGGGGCGGTCTTTGAAGAATTTGGCAACGATGTTTCGCTCCTCGATGTCTCGTTGGGAGGTCGCGCTTCGTTGCTGCGTTTCGGAACCGTCCATCAAGGTCGCCCAGAAGGTTGGGAACTTCAGATTGAAGGAGCCGGCATGCTGCGGCTTAATTTGGACGAGAATTGGGATTTTGAGGCGGTCGACTTTCGGTTTGGGGTACCGATTATTTACGGCCGGGGAAAGTCGCAGTGGAAATTTTCGTACTACCATCTTAGCGCGCACTTGGGTGATGAGTTTATAGTTCGCACCGATGCAAGTCGGATCAATTTTAGTCGCGACACGCTGGTATTGGCCTACTCCTTTTTTCCGCTACCTGCCTGGCGATGGTACGCCGAGGCGGGGTGGGCGTTTTATACTGACGGAGGGAGTCAACCCTGGGAATTCCAATTTGGGCTGGACTACGCTCAGCCGGGGCCGACCGGTTCGCGAGGGACTCCGTTTCTGGCGTTCAACGCGCATCTGCGCGAGGAGGTTGATTTTGGCGGCAATTTGGTCGCCCAAGCGGGGTGGCTCTGGCGCGGGCAAAGCGGTCACGTGTTGCGAACGGGCTTGCACTACTACAACGGAAAAAGTAGCCAGTTTGAGTTCTTCAACCAGTTTGAACAGCAAGTGGGCGTGGGGCTTTGGTACGACTATTGAGAGCGATGGTAACCTCGCAATAAAATCAACCACGTGTAATGCATCAGCGACAAGGGGACTCGGAATAAATTAGAATTGGCGGTCTCCCAGATCAAGGAGTGAGACCGAATGAGCGAAAAACGAAAACGACGGCGAGAAAATTTTGCTGACCTCGTGCGTAGGAGCTACGAAAAAAGCGTCCTGACACCACCCAGGGCATCAGGACGCTTTGATT
>JAADIN010000158.1 GCA_013151315.1 Planctomycetota bacterium
GCAAATTTTGCGCGCAAGTCGGGCACAATCTCCGCCGGAACAAATCGGGCCAACTCTTCGTCGCTAGCCAGCGGCGTGATCTGTTTGATTAGCGAACTTGAGACGTGCGAAAACTCGTCGTCGGCCATCAGAAACACGGTTTCGATCTCGGGGTCGAGTTTTCGATTGGCTAGCGTCATCGTGAACTCCACTTCCATGTCGGTAAGCGAACGCACACCGCGGATGATTACCCGTGCATCGCAATCGCGGACAAATCGAACCGCAAGCCCTTTGAAGATTTTTACCTCCACGTTGTCGAGGGGTTGGGTCGTGCGCCGGATGAGGTCCGCTCGCTCTTCCGCCGAAAACATCGATTGCTTGTCGATGTTCAGCCCGACGCCGACAATCAACTCGTCTACCAGCGCGCTGCTGCGCTGGATGACGTTGAGATGGCCCAACGTGATGGGGTCGAATGAGCCCGTGTAGACAGCGCGTCGCGACATGAGATTTTTTCCTTTTTTAGGCAATTTCACGTCTATTATCGCCAGAAACTCACTCACTGACAATGCCGTGAGCCCGCGTAGGGTGGGCAACCGCCCACAGAGCCAACTCAGTGCTCTCTGATATCTCTGTGGCACAAATTTTTTTGGCTTGGACTACGACATGGCTAGCCTCCTGGATGGCCAAGAAAAACGCTCGCAACCGCTCCCAAAAAAACGATAATGAAAAGTCGTGGTCCTCGTTCTGCAGCGAGCCGGCTCGCTGCAGAACCCGAATGTCCACTCCTCACTTATTGTCCACAGAAACGCCAGTCGCCAATTCGTGCCTAAACCCACACCCCCAACAAGCCGAAACACTGCCATGCCAGAGCAAACATCCAAACCAAGAAGCCCGTTTCGTCCTTTTGTCACAAAAACCCAGGTACAAAACGCCCCCAAGTCCTCCCTGGCACATCCCTAGGCATCGTTTCTCACCGCAACCCATTATCTCAAAAAGACTTACGCCTCGACCGGAAGACTCAACCTATCTTGACCTCCCGGGCAAATCGCAATAAACTTCCCGTTCTGGAAGAAGTTGCGCAAATTGCCACACCCCCCGCTTGCGATTTCGCAGAGAGACGGCTCTCTCCGCCCCAACGCGCAGCCCCCCACCGATCCATTTTTTGAGCAAGTTATGGAAGTATTGGAAAAAATCTGGGAAATCCTCTCCGCCATCGGCAACGGCGTTCTCGGCCGTTTCGAGCGCGGAATTACAATGCTGTTTGGCTCGGCCAATGTTCGTTTTTTGAAACGATTGCAGCCCAAGGTCGACGCGATCAATGCGCTGGAAGCAAAGTTCCAAGAACTTCGCGACGACCAGCTTCCCGAGAAGACCGAGGAATTCCGCCAGCGTCTGGAAGCCGGCGAAACGGTCGACGACTTGCTGGTCGAGGCGTTTGCGCTCTGCCGCGAGGCAGGCCGACGATTTTTGAATATGCGGCACTACGACGTGCAGATGATCGGCGGCATGATCTTGCACGAGGGAAATATCGCCGAGATGGTCACCGGCGAAGGAAAAACGCTGGTCGCGACGTTGCCTGCCTATCTCAATGCGATCGAAGGAAAAGGCGTTCATATCATCACGGTGAACGACTACCTCGCACGCCGCGACATGGAATGGATGGCACCCGTCTACCGCGGTTTAGGGCTGACGGTCGATGCGATCTGGTCGGGCATGGAGCCTGATGAGCGACAGAAGGCTTACGCCTGCAACATTACCTATGGAACCAACAACGAGTTCGGCTTCGACTACCTTCGCGACAACATGAAGCAGGCGGCGCGCGATGACGAGCGTTATCCCAAGTTTCAGCAGCAAGCCCAGGGAAACCTGCACTTTGCGATCGTCGACGAAGTCGACAACATTCTTATCGACGAAGCGCGAACACCGCTAATTATCTCGGGCCCGGCCCAAGATGATGTGACCAAATACCAAAAGGCCGACAAGATTGCCCGGCAGCTCAAGCCCAATACCCATTTTGAAGTCAAAGAAAAAGAGCACTCCGCCCACCTGACCGACGAAGGCATCCGCGAGGCCGAGCGACTCGCTGGGGTCGAGAGCTTCTACACGGCCGGCAACATGCAGTGGCCCCATCTGATCGACAATTCGCTCAAGGCCCATCACCTTTACAAGCTCGACGTCACCTATGTTGTGCAAGAGGGCAAAGTGGTGATTGTCGACGAGTTCACCGGGCGATTGATGGAAGGCCGCCAATGGAGCGATGGCTTGCATCAAGCCGTCGAGGCCAAAGAGGGCGTTCAGGTTAAGGAAGAAAATCAAACGCTGGCCACGATCACGCTACAGAACTTTTTCAAGCTCTACAAAAAAATCTCTGGCATGACCGGTACCGCACTGACCGAGGCGGGCGAGTTTTGGAAAATCTACAAGCTCGACGTGATCCCACCAATCGGCCCATGCAGCGGCTTGAGCATCCCGATGTCATTCACCGTACCGAGCGGGAAAAGTACATCGCGATCGCCGACGAAATCGAACGACTCAACCGTTACACGACCGTGACGCTCAAAAATGGCATGGAGTATGTCGGGAAGGTGACCGGCGAAGACGAAAAGACGATCACCCTAGAGCTTGCCGACGAGCAGAAAAGAGAAACGCTCCTGCGCGAGAAAATTTCTCGCACCCAAGTGCCGGGTCGGCCGATTCTGGTCGGTACGGTCTCGATCGAAAAGAGCGAACGGCTTGCGAGTTTACTGAGCAAGCGTGGCATCACTCACGAAGTGCTCAACGCCAAACAACACAAGCGAGAAGCTGAAATCGTAGCCCAAGCGGGCCGCCTGGGCGCGGTGACGATCGCAACGAACATGGCCGGTCGCGGTACCGATATTATCCTCGGCGGCAACGCCGAAACCATGGCTTGGGCCCAGTTGCAAGACAAGTACGCATCTCGGCTCGACGTGCCACCAGAAGAGTGGGAGCAGTTGATTGCTCAGATCCAGCGCCGAGAGAAAATGAAAGAGGATGGCGACGAGGTAAAAAAGATCGGCGGCTTGCACATCATCGGCACCGAGCGACACGAATCGCGCCGCATCGACCTTCAGCTTCGCGGTCGTTGCGGTCGGCAAGGCGATCCGGGCGAAAGTCGTTTCTTCCTTTCGCTGGAAGACGATTTGAGCGAATCTTTGCCGGCGAATGGGTGAAAAACATCCTCACACGCCTCGGCATGCAAGAAGGCGAGGCGATCGAGAGCAAACTGGTGACCCGGCGGGTCGAAGGAGCACAGAAAAAAGTCGAAGAACGCAATTTCGAAATTCGCAAGAACCTGCTCGAATACGATGAAGTGATGGACGAGCAGCGCAAGCGAGTTTACGGATACCGGCAGCGCATTCTCGACGGCGTGAACTGCCGCGACCTCGTCATGGAGATGATTGGCGAGCAGCTAAGCCAGCATTTGCACACGTTCCTCGATTCAGAATACGGCACCGATTCCTACGCCGCGGCTGCCGGGGGACTGCTTCATGTTCAGCTGGAGTCGCGCGACTTCCGCAACGTGGGCCTTGCGGACGCCGAGCGATTGGCCCGCGACGAGGCCTACCGGCTTGCCGAATCGCAAATTCTCGATGCCCTCGAAGAGAACTTGCCCGAGGACGAAGAGGAGTCGGAATGGAACTGGAACGCGCTGGCCAAATGGTCGGCTTTGCGTTGGGGGACCAACTACCGAGAACGCGATTTGAAAAAAATCGGTCGCGACCACTTGTCCGAAACGCTTATCGGAGATGCCAACAACGCGATCGGAAAAATCGACCTCTCCCTTTGCGAGCGGCTCCTCGAATCCAACTATGGAGTCAAAACCGCTTGCGCTTGGCTGCACGATAAATTTGGGATCGAGCTTGCGCCCGACGAAATGTTGAAGCTGGAGAAACCCGATTTTATGGAATTGGCGCACCAGCGGGCTCGAGAATCATACGACGACCGCGAATCGGAGTATCCCGTGCTGGCGGGTCTCTATCGTTTTGCATCGCGCGACCGCAGCGGCTCGCGCCAAGGTTTCCAGCGCGAGCAGCTCATGGAATGGGCGAAGAGTCGCTTCGGTGTCGAGCTTTCGATGGATGACTTTCGCAACAAACAGCGTGAAGACATTCGTCTGATGTTGATCGAGTACAGCCGAAAAAACAACCTTCGGGCCAACGAAGTGGCTGCCGAGGCGCAGCAACGGGTCGATGCCCTGTTTGCCGAATCGGGAACCAGCGTCACGCTGGGCCAAGCGACTGGCAATAACGGAAAACTCGACGACCTGAGCACTTGGCTTCAGGATTCGTGCCAGTGCGAGCTTTCCAGCGAGGAACTAGCCAAACTCGACCACGAAGAAGCCCGGCGTCGGGTCGCGCAAATGGTCGAAGATCGTTACCGCCCCGAGATGCGACGGATGGAACGGGCCCTGCTCTTGCAGATTCTCGATCAGGCATGGAAAGAGCACCTGTTGGCCATGGACCACCTCCGATCGAGCGTCGGCCTGCGAGGCTATGCCCAGATCGATCCGAAGGTGGAATACAAGCGCGAAGGCATGCGCATGTTCGAGGGAATGTGGGCCTCGGTTGCCAACATGGTGACCAATCTCATCTTCAAGATGGAACAGCTCGACGAAAATTTCGTCAGCAGCACATGGCAAGAGTCGGCCGCCATTCACGAAGAAGCGCCGAGCACTTCCGACATTGCCGAACAACAGCAGACCGCAATCGATGGCACAAACACCAAACAGAAGATTGAGCCGATCCGAAACCGCCAAGAAAAAGTCGGCCGCAACCAACCGTGCCCCTGCGGCAGCGGTAAGAAGCACAAGAATTGTTGCATGAAGGCGTAGGGCGTAAG
>JAADIN010000137.1 GCA_013151315.1 Planctomycetota bacterium
ATGGAAAGAAGGACATGAAGCCTGTGAAATGTAAAATTCGTAACCGAATGACTCGATGGCTTGGAATCGGAGGGTGTCTGCTGCTCTTGGCCGGGTGTGGTTCCTCCAGCGATCGGGCAGCCCTTGCTGGCGCAGTGACATTCGACGGAGCGCCTTTGTCCAAGGGTAGTATCACGTTTCTTCCCCAATTGGGTACCCGTGGCCCCGCAGCCGGCGGCAGTATCGAGCAGGGTCGTTTTGAGATCGATCGCGAGGGAGGCACCTTTGTCGGTACGTTTGCGGTCCAAATTACCGCGACTCGCAAGACGGGGCGCAAAGTAAAAACTCTTATCGGAACCGTCGTCGATGGAGAGGAGCAGTACGTGCCCGCACGGTACAACCGCCAGAGCGAGCTTACTGCCGAAGTGACTCCGAGGGGCCGAATCGGTTCGAATTTACCCTCAATGCCAACTGAGCATCCCAGGCACGGGATGGCCGGCGCTTGGGCCTATCTTTGGGTTATCAAATTGTGCGTGCTATTTCGGAACTTCCGCTCTGTCACCGGAACCTGAATATTAGGGAGTTAGCGAACCCGAAGTCTTACGCGTTTTGATTCTTGGCAAACTTTGCGAATTGGGTCGCCTGCGACGACTCAATTCCCAAAATCGCTAGCTTGTGTCCCTGGACCCGAAGTTTTAACGCGATCAAGTGACTACGGGTTTGCGCCGCGAAAAATGATAATGCTTGCTATTGGATGACAATCGTTGCTAATGGTTGCATTCCCCCCAAACCCGTAGGAAATTGCGTTTAACGCTATAAACGTAGTGGTTTTTGAGATTTCCTGTTTGTTCCTCATAACCTCGAGGTCGTCGAGATGTGACATTCGGCGAAGATGGCTGCCGAGTTCGTACTAGTACGGGCCCTCATAATCTGCCTGCCTTCCGCAACGCGTCAATCAGCCTGCTGCGATTGGCCGGAGTTACAAATATCGCAGCCGCCTTGCGAGAAAACGCCTGCAAACTCGACCGGCTCCTTGGCAGACTAGGTATTGTGAAAAACTGACTCGCCCTGACCTGCCGCTCGAGTCGCTTGACCGTCGTTGCTTCAATATGCGATAACCAAAGGTAGTTACCCCGTTTTCACGCATGGTCACGTCATGTCGAGCCAATCCGCAGTCGATCACGCGCCCACTCAGGACGAACTTGATCTCCTGCATTACGAGTCGCGGATTGACCGTCCGGTACGGATAAAAGTTCCCGAGCTCCATCGGGACGAGCGTTTGCGACATGTCATCTTCGGCGGCCAATTTTCTGTCGACATGCTTGAAGACCTGGGCGCAACGGCCGACAAGATACGAGCCTTATCGAGAATGCGCAACGGGCAGGACTTTCTGCTCCATCTACTGCACCACAAACGAGCGATGCTGTATTTCACGCAGCCCTCGACCCGCACCTTCCTGTCTTTCATGGCCGCCTGCCAAATCCTAGGCATGACGTGCAACGAGGTGCGCGACCCGACGACTTCCTCAGAAACCAAGGGCGAAACGCGTTTTGATTCGATTCGCATGTTCAGTAGCTATTTTGATCTCATCATCATGCGAAGCAAATTGCCCAGCTTGGCCGAAGCGTGTGCCTATCTGATGAACGATCTGGCCGATTCGGGCAACCGGAGCGTGCCGATTGTCAACGCGGGCTCGGGTGCCGATGAGCATCCTACCCAAGCGCTACTGGATATCTACACTCTCCAGCGATCCTTTCAATTTACCGATCCCAAAGATTCGCCCATTTCCAACCGCTATAACAATCTGCGACAGAATTTTCCGAATCTGATGAAGGGCCTTGCCGGAAAGGTCTACGGTTTCTGCGGAGACATTGGCCGCGGTCGGACGGTCCGCTCGCTCGCCAGTTTGTTGGCCAACTACCAAGACGTCACGCTAATTTTCATTGCGCCGAACGACCCGACCCTCTCGCTGCACGATGACCTGCGACGTCGACTGGTTAATCGGGGAGTACGGATGGTGGAGGTCGAGTCGCTTGAGGAAGTCGTCGAGGGGATGCCGGTAATCGAGCAGATCGACGCGCTCTACATGACACGTATTCAAAAGGAACATAACGGGCCGTCCGACGAAGCCCATTTTGCCGAGCTCGATCTCTCGCCATGCAAGCTCACGCGAGAGCTTGTGGCAAGGATGAAATCCTACGCACCGATCCTGCATCCTTTCCCACGAGACCAACGCTTTGGTGAAATCCCGACCGAGATCGACGACGATCCCCGGGCCATGTATTTCCGTCAGGCCCGCAACGGCATGTGGATCCGCGCCGCGCTACTCGCTTCGATCTTTGGAGTGGATCATCAAATTTCTCGCTTCTTCCACGAAGAAACAAAGAATGTTTGATGTGCTATGTCTCTTCTCATCGACGGCTACAACTTACTGCATGTGACCGACATCTTCGGTAAAGGAAACGGACCGGGCGGTTTCCAGCGATCCCGCGAGGCCTTGCTGAGATTCTTAGCCGCTTCAATCGAGCCGGCCCATCGAAAACAGACGACCATTGTTTTTGATGCAAACCATGCTCCGCCTGGTCTGCCAGACACGACGACCCAAGAAGAGATGCTCGTGCTCTATGCGCGGGATTACCCTGATGCCGACACGCTAATCGAAGAGCTAATCGAGAAGCATGATGCCCCACGTTCGTTGTTGGTCGTCTCGAGCGATCACCGCATTCAGCGTGCCGCTCGGCGTCGGCGTGCCAAATTCAGCGATAGCGATCTTTGGTACGCTAAACTTTGGCAGCAACGCGTTTCGCAGCGAGCCGGGCAAAACCGGCGGACCCCTGAAAAGCCGATCGGAAAACTGAGCACAGCCGAGATCGATTATTGGGTTCATGAATTCGGAGCCGATGCGCTAACCGACGAGGACTCGCCGAAGAGACCGACAGAAACAGACGAGACGCGTCTTGAGAGCCCCTTCCCGCCCGGCTATGGCGAAGATCTGCTCTCCTAAGCGAGCCTTGGCGTTATAACTGTTCTTGCAGGCGCAATTGCTACCCGTTTGGTGCAAATTCTTCAGAATTCTCTCTGGGCCTCACTGGAAACTAAGAAACTCTTCGCTCAATTTCCAGAAAAATCGCATAAATAACGCGATCTCATGGCAATTTTCGTTTTTCTCTTCAATTTGGTGACCTACGTTTACTCATGCATTAGGTGAATTAGACCGTTCTGACAGGCATTTCGGTCCGCGGGGAGCTTTCCTATCTCGTGTTGAAACTTTTGAAGGATATCCACGATGGATGATGAACTGCTCAACGATTTTATTGTCGAAGCCAACGAACACATGGCCGACATTGAGAATCAATTTCTCTCGATCGAAGAATCTGGTGAAGACGTTGATGTTGATTTGATCAACGAGGTTTTCCGTGGGATCCACTCGATCAAGGGAGCCGCCGGTTTTCTTGGAATGACCACGATCAACGACTTGGCGCATAGCCTTGAGAACATTCTCAACATGATGCGCAACCTCGAGTTGACTCCCAACTCGGCAATGATCGATGTGATGCTTCGGGCCGCCGACAGGTTACAGGGCCTGATTAACGATATCCAAAATTCCAATGATGCCGACGTGAGCGAGTTTATCCAAGCTCTGGAAAGCATCTCCAACGACAAAGCAGAAGCGGCTCCTGAGCCTACGCCTGCAGTCCAGGAAAAGCCGCTGACCGAAGACGAAGAACTCGATCGCCAGATCGAAGAAGCAATTGCCGCAAAGCTTGCCGAGACGAATGCCAAGAAGGAAGCTACCGAGAAACCGCCCCAACAAGAAGCCGAGCCACCAGTCGAACCGACTCCCGCCCCCTCGCCGGAGGCCAAGAAACCAACGCCAACGGCGAAGAAGTCGAAAGACAAAAAGACGGCGGCTCCCGAAGCAAGCATTCGCGTTTCGATCGGGGTGCTCGACAAGCTGATGAATTTGGCTGGCGAGTTGGTGCTCAGTCGCAATCAACTTATGCAGGCGATTGTTACGACCGATCGGACAGGGCTTGATGTTATCGCTTCGCGGCTCGACCAAGTGACCAGCGAAGTGCAAGAGTCGATCATGCAAACTCGGATGCAACAGATTGGCTCGGTGTTCGGCAAATTCCCTCGCATTGTCCGCGATCTGAGCAGCAAACTGGGCAAGCATTGCAATCTGAATATCGAAGGTAAAGAAGTCGAAGTCGACAAGACGATCATCGAAGCGATCGGCGATCCGCTAACCCATTTGGTGCGAAACTCGATCGACCACGGCATCGAAATGCCCGAGGGTCGCGAGAAGGCGGGCAAGCCGGTCGAAGGGACGATGAACTTGCGAGCTTTCTATCAGGCGGGCAAGGTGCGTATCGAAATCGAAGACGACGGTGCCGGCATCGATCCGAAAAAACTTAAAGAAAAGGCGGTTTCCAAAGGGATTCTGACTGCCGAGAAGGCGGAACAGATGAACGACCGTGAGGCGGTTCGACTTATATTTCATCCCGGTTTTTCGATGGCTGCGAAGGTGACCGATGTCAGCGGCCGCGGTGTCGGTATGGATGTGGTGCGAACCAATATCTCGAAGCTTGGCGGAACGGTCGACGTCGAGTCGGTAGTCGGGCAGGGAACGAACATCGTCATCACGCTGCCGCTAACGCTCGCAATCATTCCTTCGCTCATCGTCCAATCTCGAGAAGATCGATTCGCGATTCCGCAAGTCAACATTGCCGAGTTGGTGCGACTTCGTCCGGCAGAACTAGAAAAACGGGTGGGACGCATCAAAGACTCCGAGGTGCTTCGCCTCCGCGGAGATCTTTTGCCTCTCATACGGCTGGAAGAAGTCCTTGGGATGGCTTCAAAACAAGGCGCCGACGAAGAGCAAGCCGAAACGACCGCGCAGCCGATCTGTAAGGCGACCAACATTATTGTTGTCGAAACGGGTCAGCACCGTTTTGGAGTCGTCGTCGACGCACTGCACGATTCGGAAGAGATCGTCGTCAAACCGCTTGGACGACATATCCAAGAGTGCCCGTGCCTTTCCGGGGCGACCATTCTCGGCGATGGCCATGTGGCCTTGATTCTCGATGTCGCTGGGATCGCTGCTCACGAGCAAGTCCTTGGCAACGAAGCGTTGGATCAAGAAAACGAAAAACAAACAGGCAACGACGAAGAAGAGACGCAGCACATGCTTCTCTTCAGTAATCACGCAGAAGAACATTTTGCTGTGACGATGGATGTGATTTCTCGCATCGATCGGGTTCGTGCCGACCAGATCGACAGCGTCGGCGGCCAGGAGCTGCTGCAATATCGAAATTCGACGATGTCGCTCTTGCGACTCGAAAACTGCATTACCGCAAAGATGCCTGAGCCAGGCAATCGACTCTACGTGATTGTCTTTGAAGTCGCAGGGAAGGAAGTGGGGCTCATTGCACCGTTGCTAGAAGATATTCGTGACATCACTTCGACCATCGATACGGCGACTTTCCGCGAGCGCGGCATCCTGGGTTCGATGGTACTGGGTGAAAAGACAACTCGGTACGTCGATCTCTTCGAGCTAGCAGACATTGCACATCCTGAATGGCGAGACGCGGATGACGTGGTCGCGGTCGAAGAAGACGAGCAGCCGCCTCTGATTTTGTTGGCCGAAGACTCGGGCTTCTTCCGGAAGCAGGTCACCGGCATGATGACCGAGCGTGGTTACCGAGTGGTCGACTGCGAAGACGGACTCATCGCCTGGGAGACTTTGCAAAGTGGCGAGCATGATTTCGATCTGGTCGTGACCGACATTGAAATGCCGAACATGGATGGTTTTGAGCTGGCCGACCGAATTAAGCAATCGAGCAAGTGGAATCATTTGCCGGTGATCGCGCTCACTTCGCTAGCCGGTGCTGCGGATGTCGAGCGTGGCATCGAAGTCGGCATCGACGATTACCAAATCAAGATGGACCGCGACAAGCTGCTCAATTCGTTACAGAATTTTGCAGGCACGAAGTCGGGCAACAATCGACCCGTGCTAGAAAAGGTTTAGAGTCCCGAGTACTAACGACTAATAGCTAATAACCATGAATGCAACTTTAGAAGCTAAACGTGACACCGCAGCCGCCGAACTGCAACTGGCCACTTTTTATGTGGGCGACATTTTGCTCGGCATTGATATCCAGCAGGTGCAGGAGATCAATCGGCAGCTTGATGTAACCGAGGTGCCACACTCGCCCGACTTCGTTCGCGGGGTGATCAATCTGCGTGGCGATGTCGCGACCGTGGTCGACTTGCGGACCATTTTGGGGCTACCTAGTGCGGAGGTCACTCGCGAAAGTCGCAATTTGATTGTGCATTCCAAGGGAGAAACGATCGGTTTCTTGGTCGATCGCATCTCCGACATCCTTGCGTTGAACACGAACGAGATCAGCCCCTCGCCTACCACGGTCGAAGGGGTCGATGGAAACCTCTTCAAGGGGATTTTCAAGTTAGAAACGGAGCTGCTGATTATTCTTGACGTCGATGCCGTGCTTTCTGGGGAGACGAAATAAAATTCTTTACTAGCCGCGAGCAAAAGCCGCGGAGCAATAGTTCAACCGTGGCTTCCGCTCGCGGTTAGGACAAAAACACGAACAAAAACAATCCCACCACTACTAAACATAAAGGCGATGCAAATGGCTACTACCAAATCTTCCAAAGCGAAAAAGTCTTCTACTACCACAAAGCGTCGAGCTCCTGCTGCTCGCAAAAACAGTGCTAAGCTCCAGGACCTGCAAGGCCAGGTCGACGCGATCAGCAAGTCGCAAGCTGTGATCGAATTCAACATGGACGGTACGATCATCACCGCCAACGACAACTTTCTCACTACCCTAGGATACACGCTCGACGAAATTCAGGGCCAACACCATCGCATGTTTGCCGAACCAAAGTTCGCCGAGAGTGCCGAGTACAAGCAATTCTGGGAAGCGTTGAACCGAGGTGAGTATCAGGCAGGCGAGTTCAAACGAATCGGAAAAGGAGGCAAAGAAATTTGGATACAAGCTTCCTACAATCCAATCTTCGACTCCAAAGGAAAACCTTTCAAAGTCGTCAAGTATGCGACCGATACGACGCAGGAAGTCAAAGAGGCCCGCGAATCGTTCAAGATGCGAATGGTCGTTGAAAAATCGGAAGGCGCGATCATGATGATTGATCGCGACTTTATCATTACCTATGCGAATGAGATGACGGTCGAGATGTTGGGCAAGTACGCAGATACATTCCGCACGGTATGGCCTTCGTTCGATCCAAATAAAGTGATGGGCGCATGCATTGACCAGTTCCACAAAAACCCGCAGCATCAGCGGCAGATGCTGTCAGACCCAAGCATTCTTCCCTACAAAACCGACATTCAAGTCGGGCCCCTAACTTTTGCTTTGCTGGTTAGCGCACAGTACGACATGGAAAACAACTACAGCGGTAACACGCTCGAGTGGAAAGACGTCACCGAAATTCGGAAACGGGCAGCCAGCGACATGAAGATTGCCGAGTTCCAAGCTCAGGAAGTCGAAAATGTTTCGCAGGTGCTCAATCTGGCGGCCGAAGGCGACTTAACTCAAGTCTACGAAGTCGGAGAGTCGGACGAGGACACCCAAGAAGTTCACAACACGTTCTCTGAGATCGCCAAAGCCGTAAATAGCATGTGTGGCAATTTACGAGAGGTAATCAGCGGCGTCGCGAAGAACGCGGAAACGCTTAACAGCACTTCGTCAGATCTCTCGACGACAGCGAACCAATTGGCACAGGGAGCCGGCGAAACGACCAACCAATCGGCGACTGTCTCTTCGGCTGCCGAAGAGATGTCGATTAACATGAACAACATGGCCGCCTCGACCGAGGAAATGACGACCAACATCAAGACGGTCGCCTCGGCAGTAGAAGAGATGACCACGAGTATCGCCGAGATTGCGAAGAATGCTGAGCAGGCTTCGAGCGTCGCCGGCAATGCGGCCAGTCTTGCGGAGTCGAGCAACCAGACGATCGGCCAGCTCGGTAGTGCCGCCGACGAGATTGGCAAGGTCATCGAAGTGATTCAGGACATCGCTGAGCAAACCAACCTGTTGGCTCTCAACGCGACGATTGAAGCAGCCCGAGCTGGCGACGCCGGCAAGGGGTTCGCCGTGGTCGCGACCGAAGTAAAGGAGCTTGCCAAGCAGACCGCCGATGCAACCGAAGACATTCGCAACCGGATCGAAGGCATTCAAGGCTCGACGCAAGAGGTGGTGACTTCCATCGGCGAGATCAGCGAAGTGATTTCGCAGGTGAGCAATGTTTCGCAAACGATCGCCGCAGCGGTCGAAGAGCAGAGCGTCACCACCAAGGAGATTGCTCGCAATGTCTCGCAGACCTCGGATGCGGCAACGAGCATTTCGTCTGGCGTCGCCGAATCGGCGTCTGCTAGCCAGGAGATCACTCGGAGTATCACCGAAGTTGACCAAGCGGCGAAGCAAACGTCAGTCGCAGCCGCCCAGACGCAAGAGTCGGGCAGCGCACTTTCCAACCTTGCAGAAGACCTGCAAGGACTGGTGAGCAAGTTCCAGGTCTGATCGACCTTATCGGTGAAAAGCTGGAGTAAGCAATGCGGGAGAAGGGCAATTCGAGCCCTTCTCCCAACTTGCTACCTGAGACGACATCATTGAAAGAACAATAAAATGGCAATATCCACGATTCGCGCCTTGGTGGTCGACGACTCGGCACTCTACCGAAAATTCGTCACCTCGGTGTTGAAGGAGATTCCCGATGTCGAAGTCCTCGGCACCGCGTCGAACGGTCGGATTGGACTAGAGAAAATCCAATCGCTGAAGCCCGATCTGATCACACTCGATATCGAAATGCCCGAACTTGATGGCTTGGGCCTCTTGCGAGAGCTCTCAGCACTTGGCTTGGAACTTCCGGCCATCATGATTAGCTCGCTGACGGCCGACGGAGCGAGTGCGACCAACACGGCATTGCAGCTCGGCGCGTTTGATTTTGTACTGAAACCTGTTGGCAAGGGACCGGAGGAAAGCCGCGAACAACTGAAAAAAGACCTCGAACCAAAGATCCGCGCAAGTCTCTCGACGTTGCAAAGAAAGAAAAATTTAACGTCCGCATCACGTCCCTCGCAGCCTTCGGTCGAGGAGACAATTCGTCAAATGGCATCGCGAGCAGGAAAGCCTCGCCCGAAGCCAGAGGTCGTGGGCATTGGCGTTTCGACCGGCGGACCCGTGGCACTCAACCATATCATTCCAAAGTTACCCGCAGACTTTCCTTGTCCTATTCTTCTGGTGCAGCATATGCCGCCCATGTTCACCAAAAGCTTGGCCGACGATCTCAATCGCCAAAGTGCTATCGAGGTTTTGGAGGCAGAGAACGGCATGATACCCAGGGCTGGACAAGTGTTGATTGCCCCTGGCGGCTCGCAGATGCGTGTCGTAAAAACAAGCGACAGGCCTGTCGTACAAATCACCGATGATCCACCCGAGCGAAGCTGCCGACCAGCCGTTGACTATCTCTTTCGGTCCATCGCCCACAGCTATGGCGATCGGGCAGTGGGGGCTATCTTCACGGGAATGGGAGACGACGGTACGCTCGGCTGCAAACTCATGAAACGCGCCGGCTCTATGATTATCACCCAAGACGAGGCAACGTGTGTTGTCTACGGAATGCCGCGAAGTGTCTATGAAGCAGGTATTTCCGACCAAGTCGTTCCTTTAGAAAACATCGCAGGCAGCCTTCTTGCTGCTGCCGGACAAACCGCGAAGCATGGAGCAATCGCATGACTAATTTAACTTCCGAAGATATCGATGCCGTTTGCACCTTGGTCAACGACCTCTGCGGCATCTGCTGGGATGAATCCAAATCGTACTTAATCGAAGCTCGATTGAGCACGCTCGTCGAACAATTTGACTGCGAGAATTACCAAGATCTCGCTCGAAAAGTCCGTGCTGAGCTGGTACCCGGCTTGAAAGAACAGGTAGTCGACGCGGTCACGACCAACGAAACGCTTTGGTTTCGCGACGAATCGCCCTTCGAAGCTTTGCGACACAAAGTCATCCCCGAGTTGATCGACGACAAGGGAAAGTCGGCCTTCTCCAAGCGGTTTCGCGTTTGGAGTGCTGCTTGCAGCACAGGCCAAGAACCGTACAGCATCGCAATGGCTTTTGCTGATACGATTTCTGACATCGAGTCGTGGGATATCCAAATCCTGGGGACCGACATCTCTCCCTCTGCCGTAGCACAAGCTAGTCGCGGAGTTTATAACCATCGAGAAATCGGCCGTGGAATGGATTCTTCGCACTTGAAGAAGCATTTCGTCGCCCGCGGCGAAGACTCGCAGGTCAACGAGCAGATTCGTTCGATGTGCCGCTTCGAGCAACGCAACTTGCATGACCCGATGACCGCTATGGGGCCGTTTGATATTATTTTCTGTCGGAACGTGGCAATTTACTTTACGCCAGAAGACCAAAAACGCCTCTTCAACAACCTCGCCGGGGTCTTGGCACCTAATGGTTGGATCTTTGTCGGTTCTTCCGAATCGCTTTCCAACTTGGGCCCCGAGTGGAAGGCGCAGCAACATTGCCGATCGAACTGCTACCGGCCAAAAATGACAGCACCCGCAACTGTCTAGTGCTTTGGCACCGTTTAATTGTCGGGTAGGCCTATTGTGGCACGACTCGGAGAGGCGTGCTACTCTGCCGCAACCCAAAAGTTGAGCTAAGGTAGACTACTGGTGATCGCCAGCTAACGGCATCAAGGTAAACTCACCTGTCGAGCGCAGCTCTAGTTCATAGGTGACCCCCTTGCGAACCTGCGTAGATGGCGCGATGGCGTGAGCGGCGCGAATGCCTATCGCGGCAGCCTTCTTACGATCACTAGCGATATTCCAAAAATCGTCCCATATCTTCTGCTCAAATTCTGAGACCTTTCCACCTCGGGCATACGACGTCGGACTCGAACCGACTTCGTCCAGCTGAAAGCCTTCCCGAGGTTCTTGGTTTTCACCAAATATCCTTTGGAACAGGCAGATGGCGGTTGAACGCTCCAGGTCGGCTTGTTCGACATACTTGTCTTCGAATTTCGCGACCAAGCATTCGATGTAAACTCGATCGCCTTCAATCTCGAACCGCCTCCGCCGCCCGTCGACCGAGGCTCCCTCTTCGTTGACTTCATAGAATTCGATCGTGGTTATCACTTGGCCAGAATCTTCCCCCTCTTCTGATTCAAGTGGCTTTTGGTCGATCACTTCCAGTCGAGCAATCCGGTGTTTTAATTTCAGCAGCCGCATCGAGGTTTCGATCCGATCGATTCGCTCAATTTTTTCTTTCAAATCGGTGGAGAGCCGTGTCATCTCTCGTTCTCGCGCAGCAAGACTCTCCCGTAAACCCTCGAGTTCATGCTGCTTCTCGGCAAGTTTCTTTTGGGGTTCGTTGTAGAGCGAGTAGCCCTGCCAACCAGCCAAGCCTGCGCCGGCCACCAAGATGCCAAACAGCAACGTGCGCAGGAGGCTGTTCGCAGTACGTACCGTTTCGGTAATTCGACCCATGAAAAAATCTAACCGTAAAGAAACTGTCGTGCTGCCACCGCAGCACACGGCGTCTGCCAAGTTGCTCAACCCTCTTCAGGGCCACCTACGGGCAGTTCAATCACAAACGTGGCCCCGCTTTCTGCCCCGCTTTCAACCTCCACCGTCCCGCCATGATCAGTAACGATCCGCCAGCACTTCGACAAGCCAAAACCCAATCCCCTTCCCGCCTCCCTGCCACTATAAAACGGGTCGAACAGATGGGGGCGTGCCTCCGCCGATATTCCGGGGCCCGAGTCGGTCATTTCGATTTTTACCGATTGCCCGGTTGCAGGAGAAGCGACTTGACGCAACGAGATTCCGACCGCCCCGTCCTGTCCGATTGCTTCAATCGCGTTCTCGACGATGGCCTTCACCGCAACATGCAGTTGCTGTCGGTCGCCTGAAAGCTCCATCGGCGCAGGAGTATCGACTGCTAAGCGAATGTTTCTTCGTTGACATTCGTCAGCCAGACCATCGACTAGGCTCTCAACCATGTTGCACAGATCGAACGGCTCGATCTCCAAGCGAGGCGGCCTGGCAAAGAGCATCAGATCGGAGATCATCTCATGAGCGCGCATCGCCTGCCGATAGATGGCCTCGAGCGCCCGACGGCGCTCAAGATGCGCTTCGTCGCGCAGTAACGTCTGCGCGCGAGTCGCGATGTTGGCCAACGGATTGTTAATCTCATGGCTCGCACCGTAGGCAAGCTCTTTCATCGCGTCGAGCTTCTGCCGCTGAAGCGTGTCCATACCAATCCCTTAACCGCTATTTTACCGGCATCGCTTCGAGATCTAACAGCCGGTAGATATGGCCCGACAAATCATCCACATCAAACGGCTTTTGCATGAATTCGTTGGCGCCGGCATCGTAGAGTTCCTGAATCTTTTCCTTCTCAACCATACCCGAGATGCAAATGATTCGTACGTCGTCCATGGTCTTTTGGGCACGGACTAGCTGGCAAACTTCTTTGCCATTGATATCTGGCAGCATCACGTCGAGCACGATCACGTCAGGACGAAATTCCTTGATCTGCATGCCTGCTTGAAAGCCGTTATTGACGCTTCGAATATCAAACCGGCCATCGCGTTCCAAGGAGTCGCATATGAGTTCCACAAGATCTTGGTCGTCATCGACAACCAGAATCTTGCGCCGACCGTTATCCAGCGCGTCGGTCGGAATCCCGTTGTCTCGCATGAATGTATAGAGCTGTTCGCGCGGAATACGACGAAAACGGCTGCCCGGCACACGAAAGCCCTTGAGTTGACCCGAGTCAAAACAACGAATAATCGTCTGCTGGCTTACCTTGCAGATCTTGGCCGCTTCGCCAGTTGTAAATACGGTCTTCATAGGGACCACCTCTCTCCTTAGCCGATGGTTTGGCAAACGGGACACGCCAGAGGCGGTCACGATAGCTGACAGTTAGGCAAGTCGATATCAACCACTTTTGGCTGACTTCCCTGCTCGTTTTGAGCCCATGTTTCTCTTGAAAAATGGACCCTTAATACCCTGAACACTTTGATCTCTAAATTCTGCGTTGTTAACTCAGATTGGCAAAACCCTTTCGATGACGGTAATCTTCCGTGCCTGCCGACACTCCCGACACTCCCTGAATTGACAACTGAGCAAATTATAACGGCCCCAGCGAGGCCGTCAACATCGATCGATTTGACGCAAGTCGTTTTATTGAAACGAGTTGCTGCAAATCACGACACTTGGCCCCAATTTTTTGCCAGCGTTGGCCCGGTCGAAAGGAAGCGAGCACGGATTTGCGAGGCAGTTGGCCTTCGTCTGGAGACGGCTTGCGCCTGGAGTTTTGCACTCGGGACTGCGGCAAAAGGACGAAACGGGCTTTTGGGTTTGGGTGTCGGCACTCCAGGGCATTGTTTTTGCTTGTTTGGGGGGTGTTGAGACACGAAAACGCGATGTGGGGCGGTGCTGGGGGATGTCTCAACAGTCTGTTGCTGAAAATTAAATTTCGTCGTCCGAACGGCATCTGCGTTCATCTGCGGCTTTTTCCCTTTTTTCCAAAACAATACAGTGTTCCGTCGGTGTTGCCCAGGATGAGTTTCCCCTCGGCCACGCTGGGTGACGCCAAGAAACTGCCACCCGCTTCGAATTGCCACGTCTCTTGGCCGCTGGCTAAGTCGAGTGCATAAAGTCGGCCGCGCTTGGTCGCCACAAAAACCCGATCGCCGGCGATGATGGGTGAACTCTCAACGGAACTGCGAACGCCAAACTTCCACTGCAATTCGCCACTCTTGGGATCCAAGGCATAAACCTGTTTCCCTCGTGTGCCGTAAACGATCGTGCGATCGTTGACTGCTGCGGAAGTTCGGATAGCCTGCGCGCGTTGAGGATCATGGTACTGCCAGTTGATAGCCATCGGCTTCGTAGCGATCGAATAAAACGTTCCCTGCTCGGTGCCGAAGAGCACGTTGCCGCCAACGACGGCGGGAGTGGCGCCCGTGGGGCCATCGATCGCGATGCCCTCGATTTCCATGCCGTTGAAAATGTCGACCGCGTGCAGTCGTTCGTCGCAACCGGCCAAGAAGACTCGACCTGCGACGACCGTAGGCCAGCAGCGGAGCGGTGCTTCGATCTGGAACTGCCATTTTAGTTTGCCCGTTTTGGCGTCGAGCGAAATAAGTTCTCCCGCTTCGGTGGTTACGAGCACCTGGCTTTCGACGACATTTGGCGCTGCGTAGAACTCAGCCGAAGCGGTGTGCGACCAGATTTCTTCTCCGGTCTCGGCATGCAGCGCACGTACGACCCCGTTAAAATCGCCAACGAAAATACGCTGATCAACGACGGCCGCTGCAGCAAGAAAACCACTGTCCTGAAAATCTCGCTTCCAAAGAACTTCGCCATCAGAGAGCCTTAGGGCATAAAACGTGCCATCGATATCGCCGAGGTA
>JAADIN010000236.1 GCA_013151315.1 Planctomycetota bacterium
ACGGACTGGATACGATTGGACTTCTTGGGTATTTCCAGCCCCATGGCCGCTTTGATAGCTTGCGTCTGCCTTGGAACCTAGCCAGCGTACGGTGGTTTCTTTGGCATTGCGAGTTGAGTTGAATTGACGTGCTGATTCGACATTGCTGGAGGGTTGGGCCGTTTGGCGCATCGGCGCCGAACCGTGTTGCGACTCCGAGGGTTGGGCATTCTGGAGTTCTGCTAATCTCGCAGCCGTTTTGGCCAAATCGGCTGCCAAGTCGGCCAAGGCGGCTGATCCGTCGGTTCCCAGGGTTGGCGCGATGGCCGCGAGGGACTGTCGCTCGGTCCGATAGGTGTCTCCCTGGACGGCGGTTACTGCCGTGCCGGCACCAAAGGTCAATAACATGGCAGTCAATAAAAAGTTTCTGTTCTTCATACTAGGATTTCCCCCTTGTTCTTGGACTCGACTCTTCGTGCGAGTCCCGAATCGATACATTCGTGATAACGGTTTCTATTCGCACGTCCGTCATATTCGAAGACCATGGACTAATGCTGAAAGGACGATCGACCCGTATAACCGGGCATATCGAAGAAATTGGTCTCCACCCGAACAACCGGCAGAACCGTTAAAGTTCAACATTCACCGAAAACTCAGTTTTCTGCTTGTTTTACAGTGGGAAGTCTCTCATCGCTGTTTCTCTTGACCGAGTTCAAGCTGCTATCGGCGATAGCAACGCAGGCGGTCTAATTGGGATATCTTTGAAGCGCCTTTAAGAAACTGGTCCTCTGAGGACGAATATTCCCTGTAACCAGAATAATACGCAAAGTTTGCGCAGACCGAATATTGCTAGAGACTATCCATCGCAAGAAAGTCAGCTTGGCATCGCGAATGAAGAACTCCTCATCCCCAAAATCCCGTAGGTACATGATTCGGCTCGTCGCTTGGCGTGGGCCGGTACTTGCGTGTTTGGCTCTCAGTCTTTTGGCTATTAGTATCAACGTCCAACGAGTTGTTGGAGAGACGGTGGTAAGCTATTCAGACTCCAGAACGGCCTCAGGTTCCCGAGGTTGGGATTGGCTGAGCCCTTTTCGACTGCAGCAGGAGCCGGTCGAAAGCCGGCCTAAGTTGGCACCCGGGAAAGTGGTTCAAGCGCTGGCCACCGATAGGCCCCAGCAGCCCTCGAAAGTTCGGCCTGCTTCGGCAGAGAATACGACTTCCGACATGGAGGCCTCGATCGAGTGGCCTTCGTCCGAAGCGAGCATTCCACCAGACTTCCGTCGTCGTTCGTCCCGACGCAAACGTCCAGGCTGGTTGAACTGGAGTCCCTCGAAGAGAAAAACGAAGGAGGCCTCTCAAAAGCCTCAGGGGCCCAGTCCCTTTGCTTGGGTCAATTTGGCCGAACCCAAAGGGCAAGAGTCGCGTGCGAGAAACTCAAATGTTAGAAACTCAAATGTTAGAAACGTAGCAGCTGAATCGAATCCCGAAAATTCTCGAGGAGCGATTCAGAGTTTGAGTCCGTTTTCGTGGACCAACACGACCGAATCGTCGAATGAGCCAGCAGCTGCGAATCAAGCGTCGCGAGAACGATCAAGGTTTGAAGCCGTGGCAGAAAGCGTGTTGCCAACACAAGAAGAACTCACGAGTCCGATAACGTGGTCCAATCAACCGAGCGGGCCGCCACCGCGGCCGTTCGAGCCTCCTGTTCAGACTTCGTTCGCTGAATCGGTGCAGCAGGCACTGGAGTGGGAGGATTATACCGACGAATCAGAAAAAAAGCGGCTCCAAGCGAGTCGTCCTCCTGAGGACGCAACGGTCGCGCAGCTTATTGAATGGGAGAAGCAGAAGTATCCCTGGATTCGGCCTTTTTATTGGTCGGAGGACTTGGACGCGCCTGCCCCATCCACTGGGGAGTTCATGGCAAGTACTCCGTCGTCTAGGGCGATAGCGATTGCGAAACCGTTTCTTTGGTCCAATGAAGAACCCGTAACGGTGTTGCCACTTCGCAAGGCGGGCGACTCAAGAACCGTTGCGTTCTTGCAAGGGGACGAAGAACTTCCCCTGCCTACAGATAATTCGGCTTCAGGCAATCTCTTTGACAGTGAAGGCAAAGCCCAGGACGATTCGGGCGAGGGCTTGTTAGGAGAAGCAGGCGAAGACGAGAAGGGAGCCATTGGTGAGGCCGAAACCCTGGGTCGAGAGCCGGAGGACAACAGCCTACAGTTTCTACGGGCCGACACGGTGCTCATGGATCCGGGGCAAGTTCAGTATGATTATGGGATGACGTACTCGCTTTTCGACCGAAGTATTCCTTTTATTGTCACCTCACCAGCAGGAACCTCTGTCCAACTCGCGCGTTTCCGTCGTCGCGAATTGCTTGTGCCTCTGGAAATCCGGTATGGATTGGCGCGTCGGATCCAACTCTTTCTCAATGTGCCTTTTGGGTGGTCGAACACCGAGATCGCACTCGGTTCGTTTGAAGAATTTGAGAACGATGGCGGCCTCGGCGATATCACCTTTGGTGGCACCTTCCTGATGCGACAGGGAAACCATGAAAAATCAGACGCGATTATGACGTTGGCTGTGACCGCGCCTACGGGGCAAGATCCGTTTGGGTTCAGTGGGACTGCCCCGATAGGACCTTCATTAGGCGGAGGCACTTGGTCGATCGCGTCGAGTATGCTTTTTGTTCGCAACTACGACCCGGTCGTTGCCTTTTACGGTTTTGGAACTCGCCAGCACTTTCTGCGTGAAGTCGGCGGCGTGAATTTTCGTCCCGGGGGCGAATACAACTACCTGATGGGTGTTGGTTTTGCCATCAACGAGCGGATTACGTTTAGCACTCGATTTAACGGCGCCTATGTTACCGAAACACGCCTGGATGGCGAGCGTATTCGGGGCACGATTCAAGAGCCCATGTCAGTAGGGCTCGCGATGACGGTTTCGAAAGACAAACGACTGATCGAGCCGTTTGTCAACTTCGGGCTCACGAACGACGCTACCGACGTACGATTTGGCGTGACTTGGACAAGGTAGCGGGGCAAAGCTTATGAACAGAAACCACCTCCTAGTTTGGGCCGCCTTGTCGCTGGCACTGCTTGGTCAAAATCACTTTGCTCAGGCAGCGAGCGAGACGCGAGCCGATCGCAGCTCGGAAGAGCAGGCGAAAAAGAAAGCGGCGAAGAAAGAATCGCCTAAGGGCGCACCGCTTCGCGACGACAACCGTCGTTTTTCCAAAAGGGTGCAAGACTACCGTTCACTCAAGCGGAAGAATATCGTCATGCAGCGGCGGGACTATTCCTGTGGTGCGGCCGCGCTTGCTACTGTCGCGAAATATTATTGGGGCGACGACGTTGGCGAAGAGTTTTTCCTGACCCTTCTCGACCATCTCCTTACGCGCGAAGAAGCTGAGGAACGCGTGGAGAATGGGCTCGCCATGGCCGACCTGCGCAAAGTGGCCGTCAAGGCAGGCTACCAAGCGGTGGTGGGAAAGTTGACCTTCGAAAAGCTCGGGGAGTCGAAAGTGCCTCTTATCGTCGGCATCGTCGTGAACGATTACGACCATTTCGTCGTCTATCGGGGAACCGATGGGATTCATGTCTACCTGGCCGATCCCATTCGCGGCAACCTGCGGATTCCGTCTCAGGTGTTTGTCAAACAGTGGCAGAAAAACGCCGTCTTGGCGATCGTCAATCCGAAGAAAAAGGTAAAAAAATACTCGCGTCTAAGCATCCGAGGCGAAGAGCTTTTTCTTGGCGAAATCAACGACCAGGTCGCCCGCACTGCAAGCCAGCGGCCAATTACTCGCCCATCGCGACCGCGTAGAGCACCCGGCTCTCCCTAAGAAGTCTGGCAATTTTCGTCGGAAAGATGCGGGGAAATTTGCTATGCTTGCTTCTTTACACTCCGGCGATGCGTCGCATTGCGGCTACTTCCTCTAGCCTCTTATTTCCCCTGTGCCTTCTTTTGCCGTCATCTTGCCTGCCGCTGGTGCAAGCCGTCGATTTCACGACAAGCACTACAAAAAACCCTTTGCCCCTTTGGCGGGCCGGGCGGTTTGGCTGCACTCGGCCGAACGGTTTCTTGCTCGTAAGGACGTGCAGCAGTTGATCGTTGTGGTCGCCGACGAGGATCGTGAAGAATTTGATCGGAAGTTTGGCGCGAATATTGCCATTCTGAGCATTGACGTTTGCCGAGGAGGAGCCGAGCGAGCCGATTCGATCGAAAATGCAATGGCGATGCTGAAGGGCGACATCGAGATGGTTGCCGTTCACGATGCCGCTCGGCCTTGCTTGGCAGAAAAGTGGATCGACCGAGTCTTCGAGGCTGCTGCGAGAGACGGGGCAGCGATCCTGGCCGTGCCGGTCGCTGCAACGCTTAAGCGAGTTAAAGATAAATCAATCACTGAGACGGTCGGCCGCGAGGGCCTTTGGGAGGCGCAAACGCCGCAAGTTTTTCGGCGCGAACTGCTTGCCAAGGCTTACGCCGCCCGGGCTGGCAAATCGGCCACCGATGATGCCGCATTGGTCGAACGGCTGGGCGAACGAGTGACGGTCGTCCAGAGCTCGCCGCTCAACATGAAACTCACCACCCGAGACGATTTGCGACTGGCCGAGCAAATTTTGAAGGTCCTGCCGAAACCAAAAGCGGGCGGAGTCAACCCGTTTGCCGACGACGACATGTGGAGGTAGTCGGGAGGTTTGATGTGAGATGTTTGATTGTTGATGTGAAGGGGCGCTTCGCTTTGAGAGTATTCGAGGTATATTTTAGGTGAGCCTTAGTTCTCCATCCTGTTTCTCGTTTTCGATCAACAATCAAACATCCCACATCAGACATTGTTTTTATGAGTTTTCTTTCTGATCTCCGCTGGCGTGGCTTGGTTCATCAAACGACTGACGATGTCGGCATCGAAGCGTGGCTCGAAGAGCAACCGCGGACCGTTTATGCCGGTTTCGATCCAACGGCGGATAGTCTGCACGTGGGGAGCCTGCTTGGGCTGATCGTCTTGCGGCGGTTCCAGCAAGCGGGCCACAAGCCGATTGCCGTGGTGGGCGGGGCGACCGGGATGATTGGCGACCCGAGCGGCAAGAGTGCCGAGCGAAATTTACTTTCCAAAGACGAGCTCGAGCGCAATGTTGCCGGTTTAGGGCAACAGATGCGACGCTTTCTCGATTTCGACGCCGGAAGTTGTTCGGCGGAGCTGGTGAACAATTTTGATTGGGTCGGCCCGTGGAGCTATCTCGAATTCTTGCGTGATGTCGGCAAAAATTTTCCGGTGAACGTGATGCTCGCCAAAGACTCGGTGAAGAGTCGCTTGGGGCGTGGCGACGAAGTGCAAAGCGATGGCATGAGCTACACCGAGTTTAGCTACATGCTGTTGCAAGCATACGACTTTGTGCATCTCTACGAAAAATTTGGCTGTGAATTGCAAGCCGGCGGCAGCGACCAGTGGGGGAATATCACTGCGGGGATCGATTTGGGTCGGCGGATGCGGAGCGTTCAGCTTCGTGGGCTCACTTGGCCGCTGCTCACCAAGTCGGATGGCACGAAGATGGGGAAGACCGAAAGCGGCGCCGTTTGGCTCTCGGCCGATCGGACCAGCCCCTACCAGTTCTACCAGTACTGGATCAACGTCGACGATACGGATGTGGGGGGCTGCCTGCGGATGCTCACCGAGCTGAGTCGCGAGGAGATCGAGTCGCTTGATGTTGCCCGCGAGAATGAGGCAGGCAAACGGGAGAGCCAACGACGGTTGGCCGAAGAGCTGACGCGATTGGTTCATCAAGCGGAGGGATTGGCAGTCGCGCAAAAGGCGACTGAGATTTTCTTCGGCGCCGAGATCAGCGATCTCAACGATGAGCAATTAAGCCAAATCTTCGCCGAAGTACCAAGCAAGGAACTCCCCCGCTTGCGGCTTAGCCGTGATGGCCTCACGATCATCGATGCCCTAGTCGAAGCAGGCCTAGCCAAGAGCAAAGGCGAGGCCCGGCGGACGGTAGGGCAGGGCGGAGCGTATGTCAACAATCGGCGAGTCGAGGGAATCGAAACGCAACTCACGGCCGAGCACTTGGCGAGCGAAACCGTGATGGTGCTGCGAAGCGGGAAGAAGAAATACGCGCTGCTGCGGTTTGTATAACAGTCGCATTACTACGCAATGCACGGCAGCGCTAATTTCCAACCGTCAACACTTCCTCGCCATTGCGAGTCGACATGGCTCGCCAAACAAAAAGATCGATGTCGCCGGAGATCGAGTCGACCGAGCCGTCCATTTTGGCGACGTTGACGACGCTACCGCTGTGGTAGCTGCGAGAGGTCACCGCGGCGTAGGTGATCTTGGCGGGGTCATAGTTACTATCGCCTAGTTGACGCACTCGCCAACTGTTGTAGTCGACATCATGAAAATGGTCTCCATGTCCATCTTCGCAATGAGTTAGCGTATTGGGGGTGAACGTGGCCGTGAAGCCCGATTGATGCGTCCGGCCATCGACCCATTCGGTGTGAGCTGTTTCTCGGATGTCGCCACTACCCAACGAGCAAATTTCGCCGGGCCCACTGGGGGGAGTTGCGCCAGGACTGCCTGCGTCGCGGTAGTACGGCTGCCAGCCCTTCACCTCGGCCAGCATAAGCGTATTGCTCAGGCCATCGCCAAAGCTGCGTGTTCCTAAGCCGGCGTTCGGAAAGAACGCGCCCGAGCCGCCGCTTTGGCCCGTGGGATCGTAAACTTTCCACAGACCGCAATTGACGCCGTAGTTGAGTGGGTAGTGATAAGGATTGCCGTCTTTGAGACGCATTTCGTCGCGTGCCTCCGAAGGGCAGAGCAAAGTGGGGACTCGCAGCGAAGCAATACTTTGTCCATTAAGGAGAATGCTGCCGTAAGCTTGCTTGAAATCAATGGCTGCAAACATGCTTCCCTGTTCGATATACGGAAGAATGCGGGCCTGGGCGGACCACAGCTTTTGATCGGTGCCGATCATGACCTGGGGCGGAAATTTTCTGTTGGCCGATTCGTAGTTGTGCATGGCCAGGGCGATTTGGCGGATGTTGTTTGCACAGCTCATCCGCCGGGCGGCCTCGCGAGCGGCTTGAATGGCAGGCAGCAACAGCGCAACCAGCACGCCAATAATCGCGATCACGACCAAGAGCTCAACGAGTGTGAAGGCGGCAGCAGGCCTTCGAACTGCGTTTCTTTTGATATCGTTTCTTTTGAAGTCTTTCATCATTTGCCTCGTGTTTTCAGGGTTTTTTCAACCTGATTCCGACAAAACCGATCTAGTTGCTATTGAGACTCAGTATCATATGTGCTTGTATCTGTAATTATGCCTTTGTTTAGCAGCCTGTCAATAGCGTTGGGGGAAACAGGGCCTTTTCTTCCAGAAGGCGACGCCAAAAGTCGCTATTATTGATGTTTTCATGGGTAACCTTCCACAGAAAAGTATTGCGGAGCTAACACACATATGTCTCGAATCGTTCGCGGCGCATTGATCCAGGCGACTTTGTGCGAGCCGAGCACGTCGCCAATCGCGAAGATCAAACAAGCGATGATCGACAAGCACGTCGACTTACTAGCCCAAGCAGCAGGGCAGGGTGCCCAGGTGGTTTGCCTGCAAGAGTTATTCTATGGCCCCTATTTCTGCGCGGAACAAGACGCGAAGTGGTACGAGCTGACCGAGCCCGTTCCCGATGGCCCGACCATCAAACTGATGCAGTCGATTGCCAAGAAACACCGCATGGTGTTGGTCGTGCCGGTCTACGAAGAAGACTTGCCCGGCGTATACTACAACACGGCTGCCGTGATCGACGCCGATGGCAGCTATCTCGGAAAATTTCGCAAGATGCATCTTCCGCATTGCGAACCCGGGTTTTGGGAGAAGTTTTATTTTCGCCCGGGCAACTTAGGCTATCCGGTATTCGATACGCAGGTCGGAAAGATCGGCGTTTATCTTTGTTACGATCGCCATTTTCCTGAAGGCGCACGCTGCCTGGGGCTCAATGGTGCGGAGATCGTTTTCAATCCCTCGGCAACCGTGGCCGGCCTGAGCGAGTATCTTTGGAAACTCGAACAGCCGGCCCATGCGGTCGCCAACCAATACTTCGTCGGTGCAGTCAACCGGGTCGGTTTTGAAGAGCCTTGGCGAATTGGCGAGTTCTATGGCCAAAGCTATTTTTGCGATCCGCGCGGGCAGTTCCTTGCCCAGGCGTCGCGCGATCAAGACGAGATCGTCCTCGCCGACATGGATCTCGACCAGATTCGCGAAGTGCGCAACACGTGGCAGTTTTTCAGAGATCGCCGTCCGGAGAGTTATTCGGATATTGTACAGTTGTAGACAAGCTCCCCGTTTCCAAGCGGAGCCTGGAAACGAGGGTAAACTAGCGGAAGTCTAAACCATGCCCACACTTGAAACCACGGTCAACGGCCTCAAGCTACCCAATCCGTTTGTGATTGCCTCGGGTCCGCCCGGTACCAACGGCAATGTCATCGGAAAGGCGTTTGATGAGGGTTGGGGGGCGGTCATCTGTAAGACGATCAGCCTTGATGCTGAAAAAGTGGTCAATGTTCAGCCGCGTTACGCTCGATTGCGGGCTCGCGACTCGAACGAAATCATCGGTTGGGAAAATATTGAGCTAATCAGCGACCGCAGTTTTGAGGTTTGGGTCGACGAACTCAAAGCGGTAAAGAAAAAATACCCAGACCGCATCCTGATCGCTTCGGTCATGGAAGAGTATCGCAAGGAAGCTTGGGTCGAAATTGTCGAGCGGTGCCAGGACTTGGGCGTTGATGCTTTTGAGTTGAATTTTTCTTGCCCGCATGGGCTACCCGAGCGAAAGATGGGCTCGGCGATGGGGGAAGATCCCGAAATTCTTGAGGAAGTTGCCGGTTGGGTACACGAAGTGGCGACCGTGCCTGTGTGGGCCAAGATGACTCCCAATATCACGCACATTGAATACCCGACGCGTGCGGCCTTGCGTGCAGGCTGCGAGGGCGTGAGTGCGATAAACACCATTCGCTGCGTTCTGGGAGTCGATCTCGAAACACTGCGTCCCGAGCCGAGCGTCGAAGGTTTTACGACTCCCGGAGGGTATTCCAGTCGAGCCATCTTGCCGATTGCGCTGCGGATGGTGATGGAAATTGCGACCGTGATTCGCGACGAGTTCCCTGGCCGGTCGCTTAGCGGCATTGGCGGCATAGAAACGGGCGCCGACGCGGCCCAGTTTTTACTCTTGGGAGCCGATACCGTGCAGGTTTGCACGGGCGTCATGAAGCATGGCTACGGGATCGTGCGATCGATGCAAGACGATCTGCTGGCATTCATGAAAAAGCACGGTTTTGAAACGCTGGACGATTTTAAGGGCCGAAGCTTGCAATACTTTACGACGCACGCAGATCTTGTTCATCGACAGGCCGTGGCCAAGCACCGCATAAAAATGGACGACACCCAGTGGAGCGGCGATAATTTTGTGCAGCAGAGCGACGACTTGGCGCGAGGGTGAACTGCGACGGCTTTCCACTCAAAAATGCGTCGGCTCGCGAGCGAGAAATTGCCCGTAGCCAAGATTACCGACAAACTTGCCGTCACGCACTTGCACCTGCCCTCGAACAGCAACAAGGCTTGGTCGCCCATGGATTTCCCAACCTTCGTACGCGCTGTAGTCGACATCCATGAGTTGCGTAGCGGAGGAGATTTTGCCGCGGTAGTCGGGATCGTAAACAACGAGGTCGGCATCGCTGCCAGCCTGGATGGTGCCTTTGCGAGGGTAAAGCCCAAAGAGCTTGGCCGCCTGCGTGCTCGCGGCATCGACAAACGTGTTGAGGTCAAGCCGACCGCGGCACACACCGTGGGTGTAGAGCAAGTTGACGCGGTCCTCGATCGACGGAATCCCGTTGGGGATTTTCGTAAAATCGTCGATGCCCATTTCTTTTTGGTTGGCGAAATCGAAGGGGGCGTGGTCAGTGGCGACGGTGCTGATCAGCCGCGAGCGGATGGCCGACCAGAGGTAGGGCTGCTCGATCGGATCGCGCAGTGGCGGCGACATCACGTATTTCGCCCCCTCGAAGTTAGGCTGTTCGGCGTAGGTTTTGTCGAGTGTGAGGTAGGGAATAACCGTTTCGACCCATGCCCGTACCCCTCGCAGACGGGCAGCTTGGATCACTTCAAGCGCTTCGCGGCACGAAGTATGAACGCAGTAGACATGGCAGCCCGTCAACTGGGCAAACGACATCAAGTGGTGCACGCCTTCCGCTTCAACGCGAGTGGGCCGAGAGGGCTCGTGCCATTCGGGGCCCGTTTTCCCCTCGGCAAGCAGTTGCTTTTGCAGAGCCTCGATGAGCGTTTCGTTTTCGCAATGAGCCGTGACGAGGACGCCCAGTTGCTTCGCAAGCGAGAGCGTTGCAAAAAGCTCTTCGTCGGTCACCCCCAGCGCGCCCTTGTAAGCTAGAAAAACCTTGAATGACGTGATGCCTTGGTTAACGATTTCGCGAAGCTGCGCTGCGGTTGAGTCGTCAAATCGAGAAACTCCCATGTGGAAAGAATAGTCGCAAGCCGAATTTTCTGCCCTGGATTTCCAGAGTTCAAAAGCTTCGAGGGGTTGGTCGGAACGGCTGGGGCAGCACATTTCAATGAGCGTGGTTGTGCCACCCACCAGCGCCGCCCGACTTGCCGTGTCGTAGGTGTCTTTGGCATGGGTTCCCATGAATGGCAAGTGGATATGAACGTGAGGGTCTACAAAACCGGGGAACACGTACTTGCCCGTCGCATCGATTACCTCGGCATCTTTCGGAGCGTTGATATGAGGGCCGATCTGAGTGACGACTTCGCCCTCGCAGAGGATGTCGCCTACAAAGTCGTCGCTGGCGGTAATAATCCGGCCGTTTTGGATGAGCAAAGTCATGGGGAGAGGCGAGAGGTTGGTAGTTCAATAAAAGTCGGAGGTTCGATAAAAATAGCCGCGATCTGACAGATCGCCGGAGGGCGAAGGTTCGAATCGAATCAGTTATAGCGGCAAATCGAGTTAAAAGAGGCTGCGGGCTGCGTTATGCGGTTTTGCGCAGACGCATGGCAAGCTCATTACGACAACTGCAAGCTACCTTTGCAAGGCACCCCTTTTTTGGGGGGCATTTTTAATCTAGGGACGCCAGCCTAGCCGATCTAAGCAATCACAACAAAAACGGTGGCTCTTGAAGGGCTCGTGCTACCTTGTGGGATGAATATCTATGCGAATCAAGAGCCGATTTTTCTTGGTGGCCTTACTTGTGGTCAGCCAAGCGGCATGCCTCGGTTTTGGCATGGTTTGGGCCACGGGGTGGCTGTGGAGTGAGTTTGAGCGTGTGGTTCAGAGCAATGTGGTCTCGCAGGGAAAAGCGATTGCCCACGGCTTGGCCCTGAAAACGGCTAACCTAGGCTTGGAAAGCGTGGAGCCAGGGACGCCCGGATGGAAAAAAGCCCAGGCTTTGTGCGAACAAACCAACATTCCGCACGAGGGTTTTGCTTGCCTGATTCGCTATGACAACGGAGCAATGCTCTGTCATCCAAATTTGGCCAAAGACCCAGGGCTCTTACGACTTTTCCCAGGACGTTGTCTGCTGATAAGTGACACCATGACCGACTCGATTACCTCGGTCGTTCACGCGGCTGAGGCTGCGGGTCGTCATGTAGTGCAAGGAAAAGTAGAGCTGGACGGCAATTTGCATGTTGTGACTGCCTACAGCTTGCCTGAGCTGAACACGGTGCTTGCCGTCTACCAGTCCGACATGGCGATCGATCTGTTCATTGCCGCGACGATTCGTCCAGTGATGCAGGTAGGCTACGCCCTCATCGCATTTATCATCGGAGCCACGGCAATTGTGACCGTGTTTCTGACCGATCGCTACGAAGCAGGTTTAGCCGAGGCAAACGCACGATTAGAAAACAAAGTCCAGCAGCGGACGCGTTCGTTATTGCGAACCCGCAATGCGGTGATCTTTGGATTGGCGAAACTAACCGAGTCGCGAGATCGCGACACAGGAGAGCATCTGGAGCGTATTCGAGCCTATGTGACCATTCTCGCTTCGGAACTTGCGAAGACGAAACAGGAAATCGATCATCACTACGTCGCCGATTTGGCGATCGCCTCCTCACTGCACGATATCGGCAAAGTGGGGGTTCCCGACGCGGTGCTACTAAAGCGCGGCCCGTTCACGCCGACAGAACGCAAAGCCATGGAGCTGCATACGGTACTCGGCAGCGAGTGTTTGTCTGCGATACGCCATCAGTTAGAAGAAGACGACTTTCTCGATATCGCTCAGCAGATCGCGATTGCCCACCATGAGCACTGGGATGGCAGTGGCTATCCCCACGGGACCCAGGGGAAGAACATTCCCTTGGCGGCACGCATCGTGGCACTCGCCGACGTTTACGACGCGTTGACCAACGAACGGCCTTACAAAGGCGAGAGTAGCCATCAAGAAGCTCGCGATTGGATTGCCACCCGCTATGCCGAGCAGTTTGACCCAAGCGTTGTGGAAGCTTTTATTGCTCGCGAAGAGGATTTTGCTCGCGTCAATTCTAGCTATGGCAACAAACCGAAAAAGAACGATTTGGAGTCTCCTCAGCTAGAGGCCAAGCCAGAGTGCGTAGGGGCTCCGAGCTAGCGCGTTTATTAGGGTGAGCCGCACGGCGCTAGCCGCGGGTTTGTGGGTGGGTAACGCTACGACTCCGCTACCCGACGCTAGCGCGTTGCGGCTCACTTGAGGCGGTTGACTTTCAGCCTGAATTGGGGACTACTGACACTTTTGATTCTATCCCCCCCGTGAAAAACGTGTGCCTATAAAACCCTCGAAGCTGCGACAGCAACTGGCCCTCGAGGCGGCTCGGCTCATTCGCGAGGACCCGAGTCGTCGCTACTCCGACGCAAGGCAACTTGCCACCGAGCGCCTCTGTTCGGGCGAAATTCGGCCGAGAGACTTGCCGCTCGACGCCGAGGTGGTATTCCAACTGAAAGAGCTGACGAAAGCCGCGGCGGGCCCCGATTGGGAACAGCGTTTCGAAAGATATGCTGAATTGCTTCGGCCGCTGGCTGACATCAACCAAGACCTGGTCCAGCATCCTGAGGGCGACGTGCTCTACCATAGCCTGCAAGTTTTTGCGCTGGCTAGCGATCGCTTGCCTTACGACGAAGAGTTTCTAACGGCTGCACTTTTGCATGACGTAGGCATGGCGATCGAGCGGCACGACAGCGTCGCTGCGGGACTCAAGGCGTTAGAAGGGCTCGTTTCTTCAAGGACCGCTTGGTTCATTGAGAATTTGCCAGTTGCCGAGG
This sequence comes from Planctomycetota bacterium, assembly GCA_013151315.1. GTDB lineage: Bacteria > Planctomycetota > Planctomycetia > Pirellulales > Lacipirellulaceae > Bythopirellula. The sequence continues at coordinate 13,273 of JAADIN010000236.1, forward strand.
GCTTGGCGAGGGGGACGCTTGGGATGCGAGGCCGGCGCCGTCTGAATGCCTCGCCCGACTCGGAGGAATTATCGCTCTTAGCCGAGTGCGATCGAGATGGCCGCAAGCGTGGCGCCAGGGTTTGGGATATTGAGGACGCGATTGAGAAAATCCGCGATCTTAGCCAGCTTGATGAGTGCAATGGATTGGTGGATACTTGATCGCCGATCCGTTTCTGCAGGCGTGAATCTTGATCCTAGTGCTTTGTCACCGCTAAAATTTGGGGTTCACCCCAATTAGCCGTTTTGGCGCTAGCCACGGTTTTTTCCACTCCAACCGTGGCTAGCGCCAAAACGGCTAATCCCAAAATTAAGCGGTGACAAAACACTAGGAGAATTTTGAGGTGATACAGGACGACGCACCATATATCTGCGGGAACTGCGGCGAAGAGATTGTGGTCCCCATCGACTTCTCCGCCGGCCCGACGCAACAATATACCGAAGATTGCCCCGTTTGCTGCTGTGCAAACCTCCTCCGAATAGAAATTGGCCAGGAAGGCGAGGTATCGATCGAGAGTGCTCTGGAGTAGCCACAGCGCGATGGGGCCGAAGCAAAATCCTTTTCCTCCGTGTTTCCTCCGTGTTCAATCCGTGTTCAATCCGTGGCTTTCCAAAAATGCACCAAAATAATAGGCGAAATACCTGAGCTCGTAGGACTCGTTCCGGCCTGCTATTTTTCATTTCTTGACGACTCTCCTTGGGATTCCCACATGACTCAACCGATCACTGTTACCCCAGGCACCAAAATCCAACTAACCGACTTCGATGCGAATCACCTCGAAGGCGATTGGAC
>JAADIN010000128.1 GCA_013151315.1 Planctomycetota bacterium
CGGCGGCGGCGAACTTGGCCGAGTTTGGTTGCCCGGCACCGCTCGCCCATGCTTTGCTAACCGAGCCGGGACTCGACAGCGGATTAGCACCAAAGGAAGTGCGTCGGCAAATCGACTGCGGGGTGGAAGCAAAAGGGGGGCAGCTATGATTGCGAATTTTCTCCCTGCCGTCGACGCCATCGCCACTTGGCGAGACGACGTACTCTCGGGCAACAAGCCGCCCCGTTGGGCTGTTGGCGACGGTTTTGATGGGGCAATTGAGCTTGGGCCGGGCATGGTTGTACTGTTGGGCGGGGCACCGGGTGCCGGAAAAACGGCTCTGGCGATGCAGTGGGTTGTCGACGCTTTGCGAATTGACGACACGCTGCGGGTTTTGGTTGCCAACGTCGAAAGCTCGCCGAGTGTTCTGCTCGACCGGCAACTAGCGCGGCTGTCAGGCATCCCGCTCGACTTGATTCGTGATCGAGCGCTCGACGAAACACACGGCGAACGGTTGGCCGATGCGTTTGAGATTCTCGAAGGGGTCGCCGATCGGCTGACATTTTTGCAGTCGCCTTTCAGTTTGCCGAATGTCGCCGCCGCGGCAGACGCGACCGACGCCAAGCTGATTGTGATCGACTACGCCCAACGGTTCGACGCAGGTGCCGACGAAAAACGACAACAGGTGAATCGCTTGATGGATTACCTACGCCGGTTTGCCGAGGCCGGTTGCGGCCTACTGGTGCTGGCCGCCGTTGGGCGAACCAAAGACAAACGGGGCCGGAGTTCGTACGATTCCGATGGTCTGAATCTCGCCAGTTTTCGTGAGTCGAGCGAATTGGAATTCGGAGCCGACGCGGCCTACATGCTTTGCCCCGACGGGCCGGGCAAGGCGAAGCTGGCCTGCCTTAAAAACCGCCATGGCGAACCGGTCGGCGTCGACCTGGGATGGGCGGGAAGTGTACAGCGTTTTACGCCGCCGAGGTTCGACACTTCGCCTACAGAACTTTGGGGCCTGCCAGCCGGGGGAGAATCCGTTGAGTAAAAAACTTCCAACGCTGCCGACACCGCTTGCGGTTTCGCAACCCCCGAAAGAACTCACTGCGAAACCGCAAGCGAGCCGCAAGCCGGGCCGCAAGGCAACCGCCAATCGGTTCGCGGTATTGAACGAGTTTGTCGATTGCTCGCTGGCCGGGCTGAGCAAAACAGAGCTGGTCGTTTGGTTTACGCTCTACCGCGACACCCGCAACGGTACGGCCCGCACCTCGCAAGCCGATATTGCCCGTCGTGGTGGCGTCTCGAAACGGGCCGTGCAATATGCAACGCGACGGCTCGAACGCCGGGGGCTGCTGCGATGTGTGTTTCGCGGCGGAATCAATCAAGGCCCCAGCCGCTGGCGAGTGCTGTCAGCGGCCAAAAAACCTAGCGACCCCCTCTAGCGACTGGCGAAGCTGGCTTCGTCAGCACTGACGCAAAAAGGCGTCTCTCACTGACGAAGCCAGCTTCGCCTATCCCATAAGGATTCCATAATGAGTCCCTTACGGGCCTGCGGCCCACGGGACTCCCCAAAGAAAAAAAAGAAAACGCGACCGATGCCCCTGACCGACCAAATCGCCCAACTGTGGACCGCAAGCACACCGCCTATATCGCTGCCGACAAGAAAGCTCCCTCAACTCCCGGAACCGTTACCGTGCGAACTCGACCATCACGACCCTGCCAACTGGAAGTACAGCCCCGACCGCCACGGGCGAGCCGCCCTGAACAACCAAGGCGTCGAATCACCTGCAAAAGCTGCGGGCGATTCTGGGGCTACACCCGAGGCGAACCAAGAGCGTAAGCGACCGAAGCGATAAACCCTTGACTCCACCGCCCTGGTTATGTATAAGTTTTTACATGCCTAAGAAAAAAAGAAAGCCAACCACCATGACCGCCCGACTACGCGATGCAATCAACGATTCGCCGCTCTCGTTCAAGCGGTTGGAACGAGAGACGGGCGTATTGCGCCAAACCTTGATGCGGTTTGCCCGTTGCGAGGGAAGTATCCGGCTCGATATGGCTGACAAGCTGGCCGAGTATTTCGGCTTGGAACTGACCGAACGAAAGGGCCGGAAATAATGGCTAGCGTTTATCGAAAAACTGTGACCCGCAAGCTTCCTGCGAAGGCCGAGCTATACACTCGCCAAGGTCAACGCATGGCACGTTGGAAGGACCGCACCGGCAAGCGACAAACGGCCCCTGTAATCGAAGGGCAAAACGGCTCGCTACGGGTTCGCACCGAAGCCGGAACCTATACGGCCAAGTATCGCGATGGGTCGGGCGTGGTATGTGAGGTTGCGACCGGTTGCCGCTCGAAGGATGCAGCGTTGTCGGTGTTGAACGAGTTGACGGGGCGTGCCGACAAGGTTCGCTCTGGTATCCGCACCGCCGCAGAGGATGCCATTGTCGACCACCAAATAACCCCGCTCGCCGAGCATATTGCCGATTACGTCGCCTACCTTCGCGAAACGTCAACGAACAGCGAGTCCGAACTACCGCAAGTCGATTGACGGAAGCTGCCAAGGTTTGCGGATTCCGTCGGTTGGCAGACTTGAACGCTGATCGGCTCGACGCTTGGCTAGCTGAGCAGCACTCCGCCGGGCGATCGGCTGCCGTCGTCAATGGCTACCGCGATGTTTGGCAGGCGTTTGGTTACTGGTGTGCCGGAAAACGCAAAGCCGCTCAAGGCAAGTGGCTGTTCACCGGCGAAAAGCGGCTAACGTCGAACCCGTTCAACGGGCTGTACGGTGCCGATGCAAAAAGCGATCGACGACGCCAACGTCGTTCGATGACCGAATCTGAGTTGCGACGGCTGCTCTACGTCGCTCGGCTTCGTCCTCTCGCCGAGTATGGACGGCTGACCATTGCCAAGCTGCCAAGCGAACAAAAAGGAAAACGCGACACTTGGAAGCTAGCGTCTCTCACCCACGACGATCTGCAAGCGGCAACCGAACGCGCCCGCCAACGGCTAATCGACAACCCCGAGTATGCCGCCGAGCTAGAGCGACGGGGCCGCGAACGGGCACTGGTGTACAAAGCGTTGGTTCTGACGGGCCTACGTCGGGGCGAGCTAGCGTCGCTTACCGTCGGTAGCGTCGAACTCGAATCCCCAACCCCGTATGCCTTGTTGCAAGCCAGCGACGAAAAGAACCGTAAAGGCTCGGAGATTCCCTTGCGTGCCGACCTAGCCGACGACCTGCGGCAATGGCTGGCCGAGCGGACCAGCAAAACCCGTGATGTGCTGACAATCGGCGACGACACCGACGCGCTGCCAGCCGATACTCCACTGCTCAACGTGCCAAAGCAATTGGTAAAATCGCTTGACCGCGATCTAGCCGTTGCTGGTATTGCTAAGGTTGACGATCGGGGCCGTTCGCTCGACGTTCACGCACTACGGCATAGCTTCGGGTCGTTACTGTCAGCCGGTGGCGTCGCGCCCCGCACGGCCCAAGCGGCAATGCGACATAGCACGATTGACCTCACGATGAACGTCTACACCGACCCGCGACTGCTCGACGTGCATGGTGCGTTAGATACGTTGCCGCAACTGCCGCTCGACCAATTGCCAGAGGCCGACCACCGCCAACGAGCTACCGGCACCAACGCCCGCGACATTGACTACAGCCGCGATACTGTACAAACCACTGGTCGAGTGGTTGCACCAACGGTTGCACCAAATTCTGGCAAAGGGTGCATATCAGGGGCAATTCCTGACAATTCAACCGGAAATATCGAATCGTCAGAAAGCAAAGAATCCCCTGTAAAACACGGCATTTTAAGAGTGGAGCGAAAGAGATTCGAACTCTCGACCTCTGCATTGCGAACGCAGCGCTCTCCCAACTGAGCTACCGCCCCAGGCTAAATGACGAAATCTATTCGCCATGGCTCATTTCGTTATTTTCTCACCTCGGATTTTGTCTTGTTTTCGACAGGAACGGCCGTAGTTCGTCGACGAAATCGCCTGCGTCGGCGAATTGTCGATACACGCTCGCGAAGCGGACAAAGGCGACCTCGTCGAGATCGCGCAAATGGTCCATCACGAGCTCGCCTAGGCGACGGCTGTCGATTTCTGTGTCAAAGGACGAGTAGACATCGTTTTCGATTGCCGAGACGGTGCGATCGATATCCCGATCGCTGATCGGCCGCTTCCAGCAGGCCCGTTCGAGGCCATACTTAATTTTATCCCGCGAAAAAGGCGCCCGCGAGCCATCTTTCTTAACCACCTTGATCGCCGACTCCTCAATGCGTTCGTACGTCGTATAGCGACGCTTGCATTTCAGGCACTGTCGGCGTCGTCGGATGGCGTAGCCGTCCTGGCAGGCGCGGGAATCAATCACTCGGTCGTTGTCCATACGACAAAATGGGCATTTCATGTCTGTTACTATACACGAGTCAGGCTGGCCGTAAACCGGGGGTGCAGTTCAAGCGGAAGACCGAGCATTTCGTGGGGAGAGCTCTGGGTAGAGCCTTGGGATTGCAATCCCGAGGCTTTGCTCGAATGCCATGATTTTTTTGCCCAACACCAAAGCGGCAAATATTGTAAGAGAAAATCCGAAGAAACCTTATTCCTCGACCTTTGTCCAATCTCGCCGCTGCCGACTGCTGGGGATGTTCATCGCCTTGCGGTATTTGGTGACGGTGCGTCGAGCCACTTTGATGCCATTTTTGGCAAGTTTTTCGACCAGGGCGTCGTCGCTCAGCGGCTTGGTCTTGTCTTCTTCGTCGACGATCTCTTGGAGCCTCAGCCGGACCTTCCCAAGCGACCTCGGTTCCGTCGGCCCCGGTCGTGCCGCCCACGAAAAATCGCTTCAACGGAAAAATGCCACGGGGAGTCTGCATCCATTTGTCGTCGACCGCTCGGCTGACGGTCGTGACGTGGACGCCCACTTTGTCGGCAATCTGCTGCATCTTCAAAGGCTCGATATGTTCGGGCCCTTGGTCGAGGAATTTCATTTGATGGTCGACAATCGCCTGCGACACATTGGTCAGCGTGCTGCGGCGCTGCTCGATCGCCTCGATGATCCACTGGGCCGAGTTGACCTTGCGCTTGATGTATTCGCGAGTTTCGGCGTTGGTGCCGGGATCTTGCAGTAGCTTGCGGTAGGTGGGGCTGATATAGAGCGAAGGCAGTTGCCCATCTTCTAGTCGCACTTCGTAGCCGCCAGAAGAGAGACGGTCGATATAAACATCGGGGGTGACCGACGGAGCAAAATTGTCGTTGAATTCCGAGCCGGGTTTTGGTTTGAGCGTCCGCAGGTCGCTCCACGATTCCTGAATGGTCTCGATCGAAAAGCCGGTCTTTTTTTCGATGAGCGGCAATCGGTTGTTTTCGAGATCTTCCAGGTGGTTTTCAATGAGCACCTGCAATTCTTCGTAGAACAACAGCCCGGGCGTTAGCTGGAGCAGCAGGCACTCTTTCAGGCTACGAGCCCCAATGCCAGGCGGGTCGAGCCGTTGTACCGTGGCCAGGGCCTCTTCGGCCAGCTTGAGTTGTGCGGTATTCCACGCTTCGATATTGCCATCGATATTGCCATCGCCGTTCAGGTCGGCGGGCGGAGGCGGAAGAATCTCTTCCAACGGCGATTTGAGATAACCGTTGCTATCGAGATTGTAAATAATCCGCTCACACATTCGCCGCATGTCGTCGTCCAGCCCATACCAACTGAGCTGGTGCTCCAAATAGTCGAGCAACGACTCGGGGCGAGAAACCATGTTGGCCATCGCATCGTGACGACGGTCTCCCTCCGCTTCAATCTGTCCGCGAGAAGGTCGACTACGCTCTTCGTAGTCGTCGGGCATACTTTCGACCATGTTGACGAGGCGTTCAAAATCGTCCTCGTTATTCGTCGTATCGTCGACGACCAGTTCGCGCTCTGATTCACTAGGCGCATCAGGGTTGACCTGCTCTTCGGGCTCGGCATTGGCGCTCTCGGTAGGCTCGATTTGGTCGAGCACCGGATTGTCTTCCATCTCCTGTTCGAGGCGTTCTTGCAAAGCGAGGATCGGCAACTGCAGAATTTCCATCGATTGGATCATCCGCGGTGAGCACCTGCTTCTGAGCCATCTGCATTTGTTGGCCAAAGGAGAGTCGCATCGATTTGCCGTCGCCAGGAGGAAATGAAGGATGTGGGTGAACTATTAACTAGTCTACCACGCCCCGGCATTTCTGTAACAGACTCCAAGCAAAAGGGGGCAGCTATCAGCCAGAAATTGGTCGTCAGCACCGGCAAACTAGGGCTTTGCCATGGCTGAAAACTGGGGTGCTGATGTGAGCCGCAACGCGCTAGCGTCGGGTTGTGGGGGGTGTGGGGGGCATGCCGCTACGCCCCCGCAGACCGCGGCTAGTAACCCGCGGCTAGCGCCGTGCGGCTCACCTTCAAAAAAGACGCACTAGGGTTAAGAGCTATTTTTCGCCAAGTGATCCCATGGCCTCGCTCAGACCCGGGATGTTGAGCCCGCCAGTGAGCGATTGCATCTGCTCGGCATGCAGCTCTTGGGCCTTTTGTTTGGCACTGTTGAAGGCCGCCGGCAGCAAGTCTTCTAACAATTCGCGGTCTTGCTTTTCAAAGAGCGTAGGATCGATGCGCACGGCTAGCACTTCACCAAGACCGTTGGCTTCGACTTCGACGAGGCCTGCACCCGCGCTGCCTACGACACGTTTGAGCTTGAGGTCTTCGGTCAACTGCTGCACTTTGCCGCCCATCTCTTGGGCCTGCTTCATGAGGTTGCCAATGTTGGCGATATTTCCAAGTCCTTCGAACATGAATATCCTAGCTGTTAGCGGTCTGGATTTTCTTACTCCTAATCTTAATCCCCTTCAGCTATTTCTGATTCGGCCAAATGCTGGTGTGGGAAGGCTGATTAAGATTATGAGTAAGATTAAGATTATGATTTGGGGGGGACATAACGTAGACGGCTTGGGTCGCCGTCGAATAGTTCCATGGCCTTGCGAACAAACGGTTCGGCGGCAACTTCGGCTTGTTGCGCGACGCGATGGCTTGGGCGGCGCGACCGATTGGGCCGCGTCGACTCGTGCTGACGCACGAAACACGAGCGGAACCTCTTGGCCGCAAGCCGTTCGGAGCGCGGTTTCTAACCGTGATCGATTCCCGGGCTTTTCGCAGACTTCTCGGTGGAAGTTCTGGGAGAAACTAACGATCAGCCGGCCCCTTTCGTCGACTGCCACGTCGTCTGCCTCCGCGGCAATGTCGGCCACCATGCCGCTCAGCAAATCGAGCACCTGTTTCCAAATCATGTCGACATTCTCGGCCGACAGGAGCAAGGTTGATTCCTTGGGCTCCTCGGCGACGGCAGTTGCGGTCGCTGCGGGAGCAACCGCAGAGGAAGCTTCCGCGCGAGCCGGAGCGTGCTCGGCCACGGAGGTTGCCGGGGCGGGGGTTACCGGGGGCGGGGACGCCCCGGCTCGCTCGGGAGGAGAGGGAGGTGCGGCTCGCTGGGGAGGGGCATTAGTGATGACGTTTTTTTTTACGGCGGGCAAACTCTGTTCGCCCGGCGATCGCTTCAACTCGGCAATAAGCGTCGCGAGCTCATCGAGATCGGCAAGATGGCAAACTCTCACGATGGCCATCTCGGCCAGCGTTCGAGTATGGGTGCTCACCCGCATTCGGGCGGCCGTCTGGTCAAGTATCTGGACGATCGCAAGCAACGTCTGCACGCCCAGCTTCTCGGCGACCTCTCGAACCTCTTGCCGCTGCCCGGGCAGTGCGTAGAGCATTTGTGTTTCGTCGCATCCGACCGTTTGGGTCATGACATCTCGAAAGTAGCCCAGTAGTTGGTCGAGAAGCTGGCTGACTTCGGCCCCCTCGGCAATCGCGGCATCGAGCTCGCTCAAAACTTCGGCGGCGTTTCGATCGACCAACGGCAAGACGAGTCGACTCAGTCGGGCGGCCGGAGCGATGCCAAGCATTTTGGTCACGTCGGCCGAGGTGATCGCCTTGGTGCCGGTGGAAAGTAGTTGTTCGAGCAACGACTGGCTGTCGCGCATCGAACCAGCAGCACGCATCGCAAGAATCTGCAGCGCATCCTCTTCGATCGTTACTCCTTCGATGGTGGCAATCTGGGAGAGCCGCTCTTGAATCTCGCCCGCTTCGATTCCCGCAAAATCATAACGCTGGCACCGCGACAAGATCGTCACAGGAATTTTGTTTGGCTCGGTCGTCGCAAAGATGAATTTCACATGCTCGGGAGGTTCTTCGAGCGTCTTGAGGAGCGCATTGAACGCCTCCTTCGTCAGCATGTGGACTTCGTCGATGATATAGATTTTGAATCGGCAACGGCTTGGCCGGACCGCGACGTTTTGCCGTAGCTGCCGAATCTCGTCGATACCTCGGTTGCTGGCACCATCGATTTCCAAGACGTCGACATCGTCGCCGGTCGAGACGCTCTCGCAAATTTCGCACTGATTGCAAGGCGTAGGCGAGGTGCCTTGGGCGCAATTGAGTGCCTTGGCAAGAATCCGAGCGGCTGAGGTCTTGCCAACGCCCCGGGCCCCGGTAAACAGGTAGGCGTGGCCGACGCGATCGCTAGCGATCGCCCTAGAAAGGGCCTGCGAGACGTGCTGCTGGCCGATTAGCTCTTCAAAAGTTTGCGGCCGATAGCGCCGAGCCACAACGACATATTCGCCGTGGGGTTGGGAGTCGTCAGTCGCGGCAGGGGCTTCGGTCATTTTGGGAAGGATTGCAAATTGAAAAGTGCAAATTTGAAATTGAAAATTTGCAATTTGCACTTCTCAATTTGCAATTTGCAATACTCGACCGACCGCCAGAGGCCCCCACACAAAGAAGCGTAGGCTTATGGCTGCAGTGTTTCCACCCTGACCAGGTTCGCAAAGCCCCCATTGCAGAGACCCCTCGTCGGCGATCGGCGAGTTTTTCGCTGTCTAAGCTATGCCCTCTTTGTACGCTGCCAAGGCCCGATCGTCCAGCCGTGCTGCCACGCAGCCAGGACAATTGCCAAGTCATAAAAACCGCCAAGGACGCCAAGAGCGCCAAGGAATGAAATGGAAGGGAAGGGAAATCGAGAATATGGCTATTTTAGCACCTGCCTCTCTTCTTTCCCTTGGCGCTCTTGGCGTCCTTGGCGGTTCAAAAATCGACTTGACCACGCAGCAGCCCCGTTCTGTTAGACTCACCCCATGCCAGCCCTCTCTATACAAAACCGACGCAAACTGCCAAATGAGAACTCTTGGGGCGATCTCTACCCATTTGAATCGCGTTTTCACCAGTTACATGGCCACGACCTGAACGGCTGCCGCTATCACTATCTCGACCAGTCGCTCGGGGAGCGGCCGAGCGAGAGGCCGACCCTACTGTTTGTCCACGGCAATCCGACTTGGTCGTTCCATTGGCGGCGACTAGTGCTTGCCTTCCAGGACCAATTTCGTTGTATCGCCCCCGACCACCTGGGCTGTGGCATGAGCGATTTGCAGCCTCGGCCGCAACGGCTGGCCGACCATATCGACAATCTGGTTTCGCTGGTTGAGGCGCTCGACCTGCGGCATGTTACGCTCGTAGCCCAAGATTGGGGCGGAGCGATCGGCTTGGGCTGCGTACTGCGGGCGACTGATCGCTTCGAGCGCATCGCCCTGCTGAATACGGGCGCTTTTCCGCCTTGGTTTATTCCCTGGCGAATTCGCTGTTGTCGATGGCCGCTCGTAGGCCGGCTGGCCCTGCAAGGTGCCAACGCTTTTTCGCGGGCAGCCTTGCGGATGACTCTGACCCGCAGCCGCAAGCTCGACCCTCGCGTGGAAGACGCCTATTTGGCACCTTACCACGATTGGCAGAGTCGGGCTGCCGTGTATCAATTCGTACGCGATATCCCGCTTTCCGAGCGGCATCCTACTTGGAGCACGCTCGAGCAGATCGAAGCCGGGCTGCCCCGACTTGCCCACCTACCCATCCAGCTGACCTGGGGAATGCAGGACTGGTGTTTTACGCCGGAGTGCCTCGACCGTTTTTGCGAATACTGGCCCCACGCCGAAGTCCATCGCCTGGCTGACGTGGGCCATTGGGTATTAGAAGACGCCCCGGAGGAGACCGAATCACTGCTAAAAAACTGGCTCCAGGCGGAAACATGAAAACGCCCTCCACGCCGCTTGCGGTTTCGCCCCCCCCAACCCCCGGCACCTGCGCCACTCTCGCCTGTATCTGGGAAGCCACTGCCGCGAAGCCGGGCAATGTCTATCGGGGAGCCGATTTCGACGACACAACCTACGCCGACTTTTTAACGAGCGCCGCAATCGTTGGCCCGATACTCGAACAGACGATCGCCGAAGGCGTTGGGCCCACGGTGCTCCACGCCGTGCAGGCGACTCGAGCAGCCGTTGCGACCAACACCAACCTCGGTATGTTGCTTTTGCTGACGCCACTCTCTGCGGTACCGCCCAACACGCCACTTGCCGAAGGCATTGCCGGCGTGCTTGCAAGGCTAACCGATAACGACACTCGGGCCGTCTACGAAGCCATCCGAGTTGCCCAGCCCGGCGGGCTGGGCGCAGTGAAGGAAGCGGACGTGCAGAGCACATCCGCTCCTGACATCCCCCT
>JAADIN010000084.1 GCA_013151315.1 Planctomycetota bacterium
GTCACCAAGGATGCCAAAAAATACGAGGGGCTGTTTGATCTCTACGAAAAAGATCAGCACCTCTATGCCGTCCTCAAGTCGAGTCAGCTCGACACGCCTTTCCTTGCTCCGATGGCCATCGCCAAGGGGGCGGCTTCGGCAGGCAGTCCGTTGAACTTTGGCGACGAATGGGTGATCCTATTTCGTCGCGTCGACGACAAGATCCAAGTCGTACGAAAGAACATTCGCTACGAAGCGCCAAAGGGGACACCACTAGAAAAAGCGGTCGAGCAGAATTATCTCGACTCAGTGCTGATGGCGATTCCGATTCTCAGCGACGACCCGCCCGGCGGCGGCGTCTTGATCGATTTCACGAAGATTTTCCTCGGCAATTTTGCGAATCTGCCCTTCGGCAGCATCGATCGGAGCCGAAGTAGCTGGCACAAGATCAAGACCTACAAGAACAACGTCGAATTGCAGGTCAAAGCGACGTTTAACAACAAGTATTCTTCGTTTTTTAGCTATGGCTGGGATGATGGCGTCATCGACAAGCGGGGTATCACGGTCGTGATTCACTACAGTCTGACCAAACTTCCTGAGTCGGGTTACAAAGCACGTTTGGCAGACCAGCGCGTAGGCCATTTCCTGAGTGCGACGAAGGACTTTGGTTCGAAAAATGCGGATACGCAATTCACGCGACGGATCAACCGCTGGCGTTTGGAGAAGTCGAATCCCAAAGCCAAACTCTCTCCACCGAAAAAGCAACTGGTCTGGTGGGTTGAAGATACGGTTCCGCATGAGTACCGCCCCTACGTCGAAGAGGGGATTTTGGAATGGAACAAAGCGTTCGAGAAAATTGGCTTCCGCAATGCGCTGGGCGTGCGATGGCAGCAGGAAGGCGATGAGTTTGATCCTGAGGACACGAACTATTGTACCTTCAAATGGGTGACCACTCCGTACACGTTTGCCCGATCGGGCTTGCGAGCCAATCCGATTACTGGCGAGATGATCGATGGCGATGTCATCTTTGATGCGAGTTGGGTCCGTTATTGGAAAATGGAGTACGCCTTTCTTGTGGGAATGCCTACGCCGACCGGCGCAGAGGCAGCCAATCAATCGGAAGCTCGTAGCACGCTGATGGATGTGGGCGAGATCATCAGCCCGATCATGGCGGCGAAGCACGGCTATGGAATGCCGGTCTCGGCTCCTGCCCAGCAGTTACGAACAAGGATGCAAAATCAAAATCAGCGAGGCCAGCATCAGGGCCACGGAGTGGCGACCGGCATGGTTCCCTCGAATTGGAGCCCTTTGCAACGATTGCTCAGCGGGCGGATGTCGGTAGGCGGTCTTTCGACATGCCAGTACGCGTTGGCCAAGCAGCAGGAATTCCGACTGGCCGCGATCGCAATCGCCGCGAAGAAAAAAGACGACGACAGCGACGACGACAAAGATTCCAAGGAGAAGGAAGACTCTGACTTGGAACTTCCCGAAGAATTTATTGGCCAGTTGATCAAAGAAATTGTGATGCACGAAGTGGGCCATTCGCTTGGCTTGCGGCACAACTTCCGAGCCAGTGCGATGCTTTCGCTCGACGAGATCAACGATACTTCGATCACGCGGAAGAAGGGCATGGTCGGCAGCGTGATGGATTACTCGCCGATCAATATTTCACCCGACCCAGAGAAACAAGGTGATTTCGCAACCACGACAATCGGGCCCTACGACTATTGGGCAATCGAATACGCCTACAAACAAATTTCCGGCGACGAGAAAAAAGAACTGAAAGAGATCGCCGACCGATCGCCTGAGCCCGACTTGGCCTACTCGACCGATGAAGACTTGTGGATGAGCAACGATCCGCTGGTGAACGTCTACGACTTGGGTAACGATCCCTTGGCCTACGGAAAGCAGCGTATCGAGCTTGCTGAGAGGCTGCTGAAGGACCTCGACGACAAGGTAGTTCGGGATGGCCAGTCGTGGGTACGGCTTCGATCTGCCTTTGGGGTGTTGCTGTCGCAATACGGAAACGCGGCCTACCTTGCCTCGTCGAACATCGGCGGACAGCATTTTACGAAGCATCACAAGAGCGAGAAGGAAATCGCCGACCCGATTGTGCCGGTCGAAGGGAAACGTCAGCGGGAGGCATTGGAGTTTCTGACCGAAAAAATTCTCAGCGACGAAGCCTTCCACTTTTCGCCGCAGACGTTGCGACGCTTGACCCGAGAAAATTGGTACCACTGGGGTAGCAATTCTTACTTTTTCTCGAGCGATCTGACGTATCCGATTTACGATCGGGTGCTGGGAATTCAAAAAATCGTCTTGAATCACTGCTTCAGCGCTTCGGTGCTCAAGCGATTGCAGGATCAGCAGTTGTTGGTCGACGGAGGACGATTCGCTAAAAATTGCCGAGGTGTTCCGTACCTTGTCCGATAGCATTTGGTCGGAGCTTGGAGCCAACCAGGAGGATTTGCCAGAAAAGCTGGAAATCTCGACCATCCGCCGGAACTTACAGCGCGAGCATGTTCGCAAGCTTAGCACGATTGTCATTGGCCAACGACGCAATCCATTTTACGAAATGTATGGCTACGCATTGTTCTTCGGCAATTCGTATCGCTACCCGGCCGATGCTCGCAGCCTCGCCCGGATGCACCTCCAGGAATTGGGCGAGAAATTGGAGGGAGTGCTCGAGATCGAAGGCTTGGCGGTGGAAGATTCCAGCCGGGCGCACTTGCAGGAGGTGCTTGTGCAAATCGAGAAGGTTCTGAACGCCAAGATGGAAGCGACGGGGCCGTGACTATCAGGAGAATTGCAAAGTTGCGAGTACGTATTCAAGTCTAGAAGTTAGGTTACTAATGTGAGCCGCAACGCGCTAGCGTCGGGCAGCGGAGACCCAGCTGCTGGCCCGCGGCTAGCGCCGTGCGGCTCACACTTTGCAATCGTCCTGACCGTGAGCGGTTGCTAGCTGCTGGCAGGGGACGAAATGCCATTGACTGCTTGCACGAGAAAACTACAATCCCGCGACCGACAAGCGATCTGACAATCTCTTACTACCCGATCATGTTTTTGTGGCCGGGGCCGTCGCAAATGCCGACGAAAGTCAAAAAGTAGGGATAGTGCGAGTTATACGTTTTGACTGGCACGCGTCCTGCCCGTCTCACTTGTTACGATGAAGGCACGGAAGCCATGCGTAAAACGATCTTAGCACGAAGTTTTTCTCTGCTGAGCCTTGCTCTGCTGGTTGGAATCAGTTCGGTCGGTTGCAAATCGATGCCGAAAAACCCGTGGGCAAAGACTGCAGCGACGAGCGACCCTGCAGCACCGGCGCTAGCCCACACGGCTCCCACGAAACCCTCTGCTCTCGCTAAGCAGATGGAAGGTCTCGCTGCCGCACAAATTGCGGGCGGCGAAGCGACTCCGTTTGTGCCTAGTGTCAACATCGCGGGGCCGGCTTCCATGGCTTCCATGCCGGCACCTTCGTCCTCCTATCCTACGACTACCGCGCCAAGCTTTATGCAAACGGTTCCTGATGCAAGCGTAGCAGCGACCACACCAACGCCGAGTGCCAACGGGGTCTCGACGAATTTGGGATCGGTAAAGTTGCCCTACGATCCGAGCGCCGTGCCGCCGGCGATATTATCTCCGGCCGAGGCGGCCATCGCAGCTGCGGAAGCTGCGTCTAAGAATCGTTATGCGAGCGTACCGACACCGACGGGTACGCCACCACAGTTGAGCAGTTCAAATATTGCTTCGGTCGATGTTTCATCCGATGTTGAGCCTCCAAAAACGGCTTCTCGCTATGGCGACTATGCGGCGTCGGTGCAGACCTCGGTAAACCAAGTCGCGGCGCCGGCCCAATCGCTTGCCGCAGGTGCAGCGAGCATGCCAAGCAGTCACTATGCTCAGACCGTGCCCACAGCTACCGAAACACCGTCATCTGCTGCTTCAAGCTACGCACCGCCAGTAACGGCAATTTCAGAAGTAACGACTCCAGGAACGACGACTCCGACTCCAATGGCAGTCGCCAGTGCCGCTACTGCCTATCGGCCCGGCGGAACGACGAGCTATCCGGCCACTATGGGCCTAGCGCCCGGTATCGAGATCGCGACTCGGCCCAATTCACCTGCAAGTGCAGATACCCAAGTGCCCAACTCAGGCACTCCCGCTAGCGGCGAGTCGACTCCTTACCCTGTGACACCGCAGACGCCTCGGTATCGCTAGAGCATTTCACGATTGATTCAGAGGTCTCATCTATGTAACAATTCGGTTTCTTTCATGGAAGATCGATTTCTTTGGCAGGAGGCCAA
>JAADIN010000164.1 GCA_013151315.1 Planctomycetota bacterium
CCGTGCTGATAAATTTCAAGACTGCGGCGACGAAGCTCCTCGGCCAGCTCGCTGCCAATCGCTTGGCACATACGCTCGAAAGAAATGTTCTCATCGTGATCGCCAACCTCCGCTTTGGTGGCCGGCGTGAAAATCGGCTCCGGTAGCCGGTCGCTCTCCCGCAAACCCGGGGGCAATCGAACGCCGCAAACCGTACCGTCGGTATTCCTTCCAACCCGAACCGGCCAAATAACCCCGAACGACGCACTCGATCGGCACCACCTCGGTTTTGCGAACCAGCACGGACCGCCCGGCCAAGGGTTTGAGATCAATCCCCGAGGGCAATCCCATCTCCGAAACCTCGGTCGCCAGAAGATGATGAGGCACCTCAAGCTTCTCGAACCAAAAGTTACTGACCTGCGTGAGCACCCGGCCTTTGTCGGGAATACCGGTCGGCAAGACCCAGTCGAAGGCGCTGATCCGGTCGCTGCTAACCAGCAGCAGTTGCTCGCCCAAATCGTAAACATCACGCACTTTGCCCCTTTTCAAGGGCAAGTCGGGCAGATCGGTCTTCAGGAGCGGAACGCTAGGCATGGCACAAATTGTAACGGCTTGAGACTCAAGGGGGCAGCCCCTGAGGGTATCCCGCGCCGGTCCGATTGCTGGTAAACTAAAGCCAGAGGGTTGTAACCCTCTGGGGCACTGGATCACCTTTTGCGGAACCTCCACGGAATCTCACCATGGGACAGATGCGATTTCGCGTACATTTCCGCAATCGTATTGCCTCTGCGGACTTGGGTCGCATCTATGTCGCCGGCGCGGAGGAAATTCCCTGGCCAACCCGCGCGAGCTGGGATGGTGACGAATTGGTGGTCGAGCGTTCGGTGAACGATTCGGGCAATGTTTCGGTGCCATGGCAGATCGACGATTTAGGGGCCACCACCCTCACGACTTCGACGCTCCGGGAAAGGCGACGGCCCTACCAATTGGAAGTCGAACTGGCACGTGGCCTGATTCAACGGATTCGCATTCGATTGAATGTATGGCAGTCGCTTGGGCTGATACCTTCTGCCGGCTTGCTCGATCGGCTTCAAGTGGCCACCCGCGATTTTTCGCTTGCTGCCACCACCCAACAAGAGCCAGCCGAGTCAGCCACAGTGGCCCAACGGGCAATTGCCCAAGCTTTTCTTGTCGCCGAAGAATTAACCGCCGACTACGCTCAACAAGCCATCGCGGCTCGGCAGCAGCAAGCGCCACTCTCCACTCTGCTAGGCGTTTCACTAGGGCCCGAGATTCCCGACGTAAAAACGCGCCGCCACTTGGTCGAAGCCTGCAATATGGTTCAGCTCCCCATTTCCTGGCGAACGATCGAAGCTCGCGAAGGTCAGTATGGCTGGAAGCAGACCGACGCGCAACTGGCTTGGTGCCAAAAGGCCGGGCTCAAAATCGCTGCCGGACCGCTGCTCCAATTAGACGACCTCGGCATTCCCGACTGGATGGTCCTCTGGGAAGGCGACTTCGACAATTTGGCCCGATTGATGATCGATCACGTGCGAACCGTGGTCACGAAATACGCAGGGCGCGTCCACTTGTGGCACGTCGCCTCGCAAGTGAACACCTGCAAGCTGCTTTCCCTCGAGGAAGAGCAACGTCTGTTCCTGGTAGCCCAAGCGCTCGATGTCGTTCGCCAAATTGATTCTCGCACCCCGACGGTCGTCTCCTTCGATCAGCCCTGGGCCGAATATCTGGTGGACCAGCAAGAAGATCTCGCGCCGCTGCATTACGCCGACGCGCTCGTCCGAGCCGATTTGGGTATCTCGGGTTTCGGCTTGAATATCAACGCCGGATATCGTCCTCACGGAAGCGGACGTCGGCCCACTTTCGAGTTTGGCCGACTGCTCGACCAGTGGAGCGTTTGGGGCCTACCACTGATGGTCAACCTTTCCACGGCCAGCAGCTCCGCCGAAGACCCCCGCGCCAGCCGAGGCATTGATGTCGACTTCCGAGGCGCGTCGGTCGATTCTCAACGCGATTGGGCCGCTTCGGTCTTGCCTCTATTGCTTGCCCGCTCGACCGTGCAGGTGGTCCTCTGGGACCAGCTCACCGATGGCGTAGCTCACCGATTCCCCCACGCGGGGCTCTTCGACGCCCAAGGCCAAGCCAAGCCCCTCGTCGCGCTGATGCGCGACCTGCAGAAAAGCTGTTTGCAGTAGGCCAGCAATCGCTACCCACTTTCGCCACGTTCCTCGAAAAATTTGGCGTACTCTTGGCTGCCGTCAAAGACTGCGAGGACTCGAATCGTTTTCTCGAGCGGGCGAAAAAGAACAACCCATCGTTGATGGGTGAAGCTGCGAACGCCTGTTTGCAAATCAGAACGCTCGGTGCCAATCGTGTGCCCACCTGCGAAGAGTTCGGCATACCGGTCGCAGTGTTCCCGGATTTCTGCATAAATTTTCTTGGCAACATCTCGACGATTATCTTGCCGGGCGATGTAGAGATAGATTTCGTCGAGGTCAGTTTCTGCTGACCGCGTCCACTTGGCGAAGGACTTTTAGTCTGCAATTTCTTCCTGATCCAGCTTTGCATCGAGCCGAACGAAGGTCGCTTCCATAATTTCGTCGGTAAGCGGCCTCGTCCCCTCACGCTCGGCAGACTCTTCGGATAGGCGAAGCCGCTCTTGCAAAGCCGAAAGCTGCTGCTGATATTCTCGGAATTTTTCAATGGCTTCGGCAAGTGAATGCCTACCGAGAGAACCTCCACAACGCTCGTCAATGTAGCGTTTGAAGATGTCTAAATCAGATTTCTCGAGGAGTCCAGTTGCCATGCTTCCATTCTACCATGCGCTCAGCCTCTCACCAAACCATCAGAAAAGTGGGCCTACCTTGGCTTTGCCAGCGTACAGCCGCGCACCGCATCTTCGCGGGTTTCAAAATTTGGCAACGCTTGATCGAGCCGGCAGAAATGCAATGCCTGGGCACACGAATGAGAGAGACCGCAGAGTCGCAACGCGCCGTCGTGTTGCAACACACGCTTGTGCAACATGACTAACTGGCCCATGAGCAGGCTGGGCAAAAAATCGACCTCGTCCATTTCTAGAACCAGCCGATAGATGAAATGTTTTTCTAAGAGTGCCCACAACCGCTCGGCCACATCTTCGAGCCGATGTTCCTCGGGACGGATCTTTACAAACAACCAATCGGGGCCGCGATCAACAATTTCTAGTTCTGACTTTTCTTGCAGCTCAGGCATGATGGAGCTCCTTTTCCAGGGCACTAAGCGCATCTTAAACCGATCGCTTGAAACCAGGCAAGCCAAGATCGCTCTTTCTGTTTCTACGTAGCGGATAACGAAAAAGATCGGGGGATTGCCTGAACTTCCCTGCTTGCCAAAGCCCCCTTGAGCTATTCACTCCGCAGCGACCTTCTTATCGCCTTTTTCCGACGTTCTCTCGCGTACTCGCCGGAAGAGCCATGTCGAGGGCACCAGTAGCACCCCTGCTATCACGAGCCAAGGAAACGCGTAAACCAAGGAGATTGACGATCGCTGACCAAACTCTTGGACCGACGTCAAAGAATCATACCAAGCCGTGGTAATACGGTCGGTGTAGGTCGGTGCCTTGGGTGGAACGTAATTTTGTTCCTCTCGAATCGAAATAGTTACCGTGGTCAACTCGGTATGGTTGGTCAAGTAACGCAATCGCCCCTCCATGCGTTCGATCTCTTGACGAACTCTCGCCAATTCACGTTCGATCTCGATGATTGTCTTGATACTACCGCTAGCATCTTCCAGCAGGTCAACAATCCGCTCTTCCAGACGCTGCTTATTCGCGATGCGAGCTTCGAGGTCAACAAACTCTTCCGTCACGTCCTGTGCGGTCTGCTGTTGCTGCTCGGCAACTCCCAAATCGACAATGTCCTCACAAAATTCCGGAAACTGATCGACTGGTATCCGAGCCTGCCAATTGCCGGTAAGACGTGAGCCTTGGCGCCGATCGATCCGCGCGTCGGCCAAGAACCCGCCATGCTCTTCAACCAACTCGCGCAAGCCTGATTCTGCTTGCGAAAAATCTTTTACCACCAATTTGATCGATGCCTTGTAAGAAATCTTACGAGACGCCCCTCCTTTTCCTTTGAGTTCTGAACCTGCCGATCTGACTGATTTATTCTGGCTCCGCCTCTGCCTTTCAAACTCCAACGGCTGGAGGCCTAAACTTTCAGCAGCCTCCTCAGGCTGAAGTTCGGAGATTCGAGACGATGCTTGGTGAGCAGATTGTGTCGTGGGAAGCAAAAGTCCAACGAGAGTCCCTAGAATTGCGATTACGACAAGTATTTCAACCCAAGTAAAACCGTAACGCCGCGACATGTTAGACCTCCGACAAAAATTCTGAGAAAGCGACTTCGGGAGACGGGCACAACAGGCGTCCCCTTTGCATTGTTGGCCGACACTTGTGCAGAGGCAAGACCACGCAAATTCATGCACCAAGCATCTCCGCAATCGTCTGCCGTGCGATTTCCAGCGCCTCGGCCAGCTTCGCCGGCTGCTTGCCGCCCGCTTGGGCCATGTCGGGGCGACCGCCGCCATTGCCACCCATCGCTTGCGCTACGGGGCGAACCCAATTGCCCGCGTGGGCCCCGCGTTCTTGAAGGTCTTTCGACACTCCCGCCACGAGCGTGACCTTTGTATCGCCCTCGGTGCTGGCGAGCAGCACGGCGCTCGAGCCCGACTTTTGCCGGATCTGATCGATCAACTGCCGCATAAGATTTGCCTCGGCGGTCGGCGCTTCAGCAACGACGACCGTATAACCGGCAACGGTTACGGCCTGCTCGAGCAGGCTGTCGGCCGTGATCGGCCCCGCAGCGGCACGTTGTTCTAACTTCTCGTGGAGCGAAAAAACTTCGTCGCAAATCGCGTTGATGCGCTCCGTCACCGCCAAAGGCGCGACCGACAACATTTGCGCCGTCTCGGCCAAGATCGCTTTCGCCTGGATGGCGGACGGTTGTTCGGCGTTGATAATCGTCGACGAGCCGCCGACGCGGGGAACGTCGAGCGTGCCCCCCGAGGCGAGCAGTTTTTTTAGTTCTCGCTGCTCTTCAAGAAACGATTGGACTTTTGCAGCGAGCATGAACGGCGAACAACCCAAAAGCTCGGCCGAGGATCGAACCGTCTCGAGGGTTTGCTTGACATGCTTTACGGCACGATCGCCAGTCAGCGCCGTAATTCGCCTCGTGCCCGCCGAAACGCCCTCTTCGCTAAGGATCTCAAACGCGCTGACCTCGCGCGTGTTTTGTAGATGCGTGCCTCCGCACAGTTCTTTACTAAAGGTGCCCATCGAGACCATGCGCACGGGGTCAGGATATTTCTCGCCGAACAACATCATCGCACCTTGGGCGCGGGCCTCGGCCAACGGAAGAACTTCCCAGTCGATCGGCTCTGCCGTGGCCACATGCTTAGCAACATGTTCGCCAATCGCAGTCAACTGTTCGCCGCTTACGGGGCTGAGATTCGTAAAATCAAAACGCAGCCAATCGTCGTCGACCTTCGACCCCTGCTGCTGGGCATGGGTGCCAAGCTGCTTTTGCAACGCATGGTGCAAGATGTGCGTGGCCGAATGGGCCCGGCGAATCCCGTCACGACGCTCGGTCGAGACGATCGCTTGGACTTCGGCGCCTTCAGGCATTTTTCCTTTGCGAAGATGGCCATGATGGATCACCAACTGGCCCTCTCTTTGCGTGTCGGTCACCTCAAACTCAAACCCGTCGCCAACAATCCGCCCCGCGTCGCCCACCTGTCCGCCGCTTTCGCCGTAAAACGGGGTGCGGTCGAGAATCACGCGAATCTCGTCAACATGGCCTTGCTCTTCCATCACGTCGCAAAGATGATCGTCGGGCGCAACGCCTGCAACGATCCCCTTGATGATCGCCTCGGATTCGGTCGCGTCGTAACCCAAAAATTCGGTACTGTGCAGCGCATGCTTGAGCGAGTCGATCGGCCCTTTGCCGCCCATGACCGTGTGCTGGACTTTGCCGGAAACTTCGCCATGCGCCTGCATCGCTTGGCCATAACCGTCCCAATCGAAGGCCAAATTGTGCTCAGCGGCGAGTGCCTCGAACAGCTCGGGCGGCACGCCATAGGTTTGGTACAACTCGGCCGCGACGGCTCCTTCGACTTTCACCCGATCGGCGGCTCGCATTTCCTCGAACGCGTGCTTAATCCGCTCGAGCCCCTCATCAATCGTGCCGAAAAAGTTGGCTTCCTCTTTCTTGATCACGCTCGCCACACGATCGGTCGTCTCGGCCAACTCGGGATACGCGCCACGCATCAGCTCAACCACCTTCGGCACGAGTTGATGGAGAAACGGCTCACGGAGACCCAATTGATGTCCATCGAGTACGGCTCGCCGCAGCAATCGCTTGACGACATATTTTTCTTTGTTTGCCCCGGGATAAACATTTTCGTGAACCGCAAATGTACAGGCGCGAACATGATCGGTAATGCGCCGGCAACGGCGTCCCGCTTCGCTGTCGAGCTGGTACTCGACGCCACACACTTCGGCAGCCGCCTCGACCAGTGGCATCAAACTATCGATATGATAATTGGTCGGTACGCCTTGCAGCGTGGCCGCGGTTCGTTCAAGTCCCATGCCCGTGTCGATATTTTTTGACGGCAACGGACGAAGATTGTCGGGCGGGTCGCCGACGCGATTGAACTGCGTAAATACCAAATTCCAAATCTCGACCGATTCACCGCCACCATCCGGGTGATAATAAATTTCGCTGCACGGACCGCAAACGCCATCGGGGCCCAGGCTCGGAGCGCTCGCAGGCCAAAAGTTCTCGTCTTCTTCCATCCGTTCGATGCGAGAAGAGGGCAAGCCGATGTCCTTGGCCCAAATCCCGGCCGCTTCGTGGTCGTCTTTGTAGACGGTGACGCTTAATCGATCGGACTTGATGCCGAGCCATTTTTTGTCGGTAAGAAATTCCCAAGCCCAGTGAATTGCTTCTCGCTTAAAATAATCGCCAAACGAAAAGTTGCCGAGCATCTCGAAAAACGTGTGGTGATACGCCGTCCGGCCAACATTCTCGATGTCGCCGGTGCGTAAGCATTTCTGGCAGGTGGTTGCTCGAGTAAAATCGAGTTTCACTTTGCCCAGAAAATGATCTTTGAACTGGTTCATCCCCGCAGGAGTGAACAGCACCGAAGGGTCCCAAGTCGGCACGAGCACATCGCTCGGCTGCCGGCTATGGCCTTTGGATTCAAAAAAAGCCAAGTATTTTTCACGAAGTTCGTCGGTTTTCATGGGGAAAGAGGCTGAGGTTAGAGGCTGGAGGCTGGAGCGAGCCAGGTCCTCCATGATATCGCCTCCGACGAAAAGTGACACCCTGCCCGAGTTGACTCCGGCGATCTGTCAGATCGCGGCTGCTTACTGTCAGATCGCGGCTTTTGACGGTAGACTGAGCGCTTCCTCTCTGCATTATCGTCCCCCACTACCGAAACGAAAAATCATGAGCGACCCGTCTCCGGCCGAACCAGAACCCGCTGCCCGTTGGCAAACCTTAGAAAAAAACCAGCGGCGGGTTGTTGGCGTGCTGGTTGAAAAGGCCAAGACGACGCCCGAAAACTATCCGCTTACGCTCAATGGCCTCATCAATGGCAGCAACCAAAAAAGTAATCGCTATCCCCAAATGCAACTCGAAGAGGAACGCGTCGAAGAAGCACTCGACCAGCTGCGCGCCATGGGTGCCGTCGCACTGATCGAAGGCGATGGCCGGGTCGACAAGCATCGGCATCTGCTCTACGACTGGCTGGGCGTCGACAAAATGGAATTGGCCGTCATGGCCGAGCTGCTCCTGCGCGGCGCCCAAACCCTCGGCGAGCTGCGTGGCCGAGCCGCCCGCATGGAGCCGATCCGAGACATCGGCCAGCTGCGCCCGATTGTCGACAGCCTGCGCCAAAAAGGTTTGCTGATCTTGCTGACGCCGTCGGGCCGCGGCTGCATAGTGACCCATGCCCTCTATCAAGAACAAGAACTGGTAAAGCTTCGTGCCGAGTATGGCGGCGCGCCAGTGGATGAGCCGATTCCCGTAGCGGCCCCTTCGCCGCAGCAAGAGGAAACCGTGGCAAGCGACGAAGCAGGCCTGCAATTTTTACGAGACGAGGTCGCGTCGCTTCGCAATGAGGTGGGTAAGCTGCGTAGCGAACTTCAAAATCTCAACCAACAACTGGGCGTTTGACCGCCGGCGGCGTTGCAAAAAAGCTGGCCAACGAAACCCCAACGGCCATGGTCGTAAAAAGCCACAGCGCCGGCGTAAAACCGCCGAGATAATCAGCGCTGATTCCCATCGCCAGCGGACCGACACTGCTACCCGCGATCGCGGCCGTGAGCGAGATGCCGCGGATTTTTCCCAGATGGGCGCGACCAAAATAGCGAGCCCAGGCCGTCGCGGCAACAATCGTCTTGATCCCTTGGGCCGCTCCGTAGAGGGCGTAGGCGACAATAAGGGTTCCCCCCTGCCCTGTCGCTAACATGGCACAGCTCACCGCCATCAGCCCGATCGCCGTGCCTAACAGCCAGTGCAACGACAGCCGATCGGCCAATAGGCCGCTAAGGATTTGCATCGCTCCCATGCCAATCGCAAGGCAAGACAAGGCGCGTGCCGACTCGGCCACGCCCATGCCGCGGCTCTGGAAAATCGCCTCCAGATGAAACATCAACCCGGTACCAATCAGAGCCCAAGTTGCCGCGGCAGCGAGCAGAATCCAAAAAGCCCGGTGCTGCCTCGCTTGCTTCACATCCATTCCCCAGGCCGGGTCGGGAGACGACCAATCAAGCCCTTCTCCACGGGGAGCGGAATCGCCGTCGGGGAGCAGTCCCATCTCGCTGGGCGACTGGCGATAGAAAAACAGCAGCAATGGGATCAACGTGCAGGCAATGATTGCCGCGATCGCAAGAAAGGCTCCTCGCCAGCCAAACGTATCGATCAGTACCACGATTCCCGCGGGCACCAGCGCAAGCGCACCTGCCATGCCCACTTGCATGACGCCGCTCACCAGGCCAAGCCGTCGGTCGAACCAGGTAGCCAGCGTATTGTTGGCCAGCAATGTCATCGAGCCAGGTCCGACCGTTCGTAATAGCATGAAGGCGAAAAACAGCATGACTACGCCTTGGACTTGTGAGGCGAAGATGCAAGCGGCAACCATTGCGGTGACCGCAACGAGGGCGGATCGCCGGAGGCCAAACCGGTCGACCCAGCCGCCAATGGTGGGTAGAGCAAACGATGCGGCGACCGTGGCTAGCAAATAGGTGACCGAGAGCCCCGTTTGGCTAAGGTCGAAGGCGGCACGGAATTTTGCATTGAAGAACGTCAAGCCAAACGTTTGGCCCGGGCTTGTGGCGATCATGACCAACATCGCCAGCGGCAACATCAACCAACCGTAAAACAGGGTCGATGGCTGGGCTTCCGCCACTTCGTCCTGCGAAACTTTTGACGGCAAAAAGTCTGACGGTAAAACTTCTGAAGCAGGGGCGCCTACGCGCGGGATCTCTTCCACCGCGATGTCATCCAGCACGGCAACGTCGGTTGGCATCGTGTTATTTCGCGGGAAGGGTCGGGAGGAAAGGAAAATGTCGGCTGCACAAGGTTTCGGCAGCGATCGAGGCGGGAACGGCATTGTAGCCGGCTTGCCGTCGAAAAGACACCACACCTGGGCATCAAGTTCGCTCCCAGGCGAGTCGGCCCTGAAATGCGGCACGGGTTCTGCTATCCTGGGGCTTCCGCTTCACTCCTCTCCTCGAATCCCTACCGATGACCTCGACCCCTAGCAGCAATGGCGCCAGGCGATTAACCGCCTTTGCTAGCTGGATGCATCGCAATTTTCTCTGGCTGCTCGTGGGCAGCTATCTGCTGGCGACCGTTCTGCCCGGTCCTGGTTTGGCAATCCGCAACCTCTCGCTGACGCCCCCCTCGGGCGACAAGATTACCGCTCCGCTGCTGCTGTTGGCCTTATTGCTGTTCTGCGCCGCCGTCGTCGTGCGGTGGTCGCAAGTCCAAAGCTTGATGCAGCGTCCCGGAATTTTGCTCCTCGGATTGATTGCCATTTGGATCGTACCTGGCGTGCTGGTCGGCCTGCTGGGTTGGGCGTTACCCCACCTCTTGGGCGAGTACGTGACGACCGGCATGATGGTCGGCTTGGCGCTCGTGGCCGCGATGCCGGTAGCCAACTCGTCGGTTGCTTGGACACAAAACGCCAAAGGAAATATCGCACTCAGCCTGGGCCTCGTCGTGCTGACCATCGTGTTAAGCCCCTTGGCCACTCCGCAGATGCTCAAGCTGATGAGACTGGCCTTGTCGGATTTTGAAACCGCACAATGCGAGCATCTCATCACCAAATTTTCCGGCTCGTTCTTCATCATCTGGGTAATCTTGCCCTCGCTGGCAGGCGGAATGGTCAATCGTCTGGCCGGCCCCGAGCGGATCAAGAACGCGCGAGGCACGATTCGCACGATCAGTGCGATAACGCTTTTAACACTTAACTACGCCAATGCCTCGCTGGCCATGCCCAAAGTGTTCGACAACGAGGGCGTAAAAACCGTGCTCGTATCCGCAGTGCTGGCGATCTTGCTCTCGGTGTTGGGAATGCTCAGCGCGTGGCTGCTGTCACGCTGGTTGAGCTTAGGCAACGAATCTCGAGTTTCGCTAGTCTTCGGATTCAGCATGAAACACACCGGGCTGGCGCTGGTACTCGCAGGCGAAGTTCTCGAAACCGAGCCACGAGTCATTCTGATGATCGTTGTGGCGACGTTGCTGCAACATATCATCGCCGGCGTCGCCGATTGGTTCTTAGCGCGACGTGCTCGTATAGCGGCAGAACCGTAGCCGGACCGCCACGCGGTCCGGGGTACTCCGGAGGCAAGTGTGCCACCGGCTACCCCCTAAAGAAGAAGCGAATCCGGCCCTCACTCCGTCGCCGGTTTTTGCACCAACACCGACCAACCTGAGACGGCTCGCTCCTTTTCTCCCGTCGCCGAATACTCGGCCGTACCAGGAACGGGTGCAAAAGCTCCCCAGTAAGTCGCTTCGCCCTTTCTCGAGAACGGATCGTGATAGCCGGCAACAAAGCCCTGAGGAGTTGCCAGCATATTTTGGAGGACTTCCGGGGCGACGCGAGGATAACTCGTTTCGTCTTCCCAGGTGCTATCCAGCGGATGCTCTAAAATCAATCCTCGCTTAGGGTTCTCCGCCGACGTTTGGGCCTCCGATTCCAAATAGTCTCTTCGCAAGTCCACGAGCACAATCTTCTTCTTCTCGCGACGCATGTAGCTATCCAAAACCTCAAATTCCCCCAAGTCGACCGACATCGAGAGCACACCAAGCACCGTCGGCGGCTCACCTTCCGCGGCTTCACTCCAGATAGGCACCGAAAAGGCTACTTTTAATTTCCCCGTATTGCTACTGGAATAGACCGCGGAAAGATTAGGAGATTCGATCGGCTTGATCTCGCCGCTCGTCTCTTTGGGAAGATCCTTTCTGAGGCCGTGAAAGTAATTTCGATACGCGTAAGAACTCATAAAACTCTTTACCGGTTCTTCAGTTTTCGGATCGATCAAGGGATAGCGAGCAATCTGAAGCCCATGCTGGTCGTTGATAAACCAACTGTCCGACGGCGCAAGGTCGTGGTTCGCTCTTCGGTGAATCTGAATCCAATCGAGCAGCTTATGTTTTGCCAATTCTTTTCGAGAGAGACTCGAGTCCATGCTGAGAATCATTGGAATTACGGCCGGATCCTCGGCAGCTTGCTGCAAAATCTCGAATCGCTTCGCGATCTCCGAACCAATCGCTTCGGTCGCAATTTTTTCGGCATCGTTCTGCAATTGAACACTGGCTTCTTCTCGAACTGCGGCAATCAACCGCTGCCTCTTTTGTTGAGTCGACCAGACCAAGAAACTAAAACAGGCAGCAACCATTACCCCCGGCAAACCCCAACGAAGCATCCAACGACGCGTAGGATAAAAATGCGTCACGCGTGACAGCCAGGTATCGACCCGCGAAGCCGTATCGGTCCGAGTCCTCCGCAATGCGTTCGCATCGGTGTTGGGCTCGTCGTACTCTCGCACTAGCGAAATCAAATCGTTGCCTTCGACAAACGGCACCAGCGCTGCCGAAACCTCCGCCGGAGTCGCGTAGCGATCTTCGGGTCGCTTGGCGAGCATCTTGCGTAGCACTTCCCACAGTTTATGGGGCAGCGGGGGTGTCATGCGAATCGGAGGCACCCGAGATTTTTCGTGGGCCTTCTCCGGGCGTAAATCCGACTCCGAAAACGGGGGATGCCCCGCCAGCAAGTGATAGAGCGTGCATCCCAGGCTATAAATGTCGGCTCGGATGTCGACGCTGGTCGTCTTCCATTGCTCGGGCGACATGTACATGCCGGTCCCCATCGCTCGGTTATCCTGCAGCGTCAGTCGTTCGTGTTTATCTTCAGCCAACAGCGCAAGGCCCAGGTCGAGAATTTTTACGATCCCTTTCGTGCCCTCAACATCGGCAGCCATCAACGAGTCGAGCGACACTGTGTCGTTTTCGACCAGGGTCAACATGAGATTCGACGGCTTGATATCCCGATGAACCATGCCATGCCGATGAATGTACTGCAAGCCTCGCGCTGCTTGGCGAATGACTTCGCAGGCGTCGGGCACCGATAGTTGCTCCCGCTGATCAACCAGCTCGCTAAGCGCTACCCCGTCGATGTACTCCATGACCAAATAATGGCGATCGTCGGTGGCAGCCGAGGAATCAATGGCCACGACGATGTTCTTGTGTTCCAACGCTCCGACCGCCTTGATTTCTTGATAAAAGCGGCTGACCACTTCTTCGTGGCCCTTCCCGACGTATTGCGGCTTGATCACCTTGATCGCGCGTTCACGCCCAAACTGAATATGCCGGCCCTTGTAGACATCGCCCATCCCTCCGCTACCGAGCACTTCGAGCAGTTCGTAATTGCCCACCCGCTTCAGCGACTGGGCAGCTATCGTAGACGACTCCGATCTGCCATGAGAAATCGTGTTATCAAACCCCATCGTAGGAATCACGGTCCACTGCCGATCGGCCTGGCTTGCGGGATCCTGCCGTAGCGAGCGCAAACCATGGTCGTCGTACAGCAGTTCGTGAACCTCGACGCGACCAATCCCCTTCAAATGCCGTCGCCCGTGGAGGTGGAAGGCGATGCCATCGAGCCCTACGTCTTCGAGAATTGCCATCACGCTGCGCGAGACAAGGATTTGCGAGCCTGCGGCATAGTCGTTCAGTCGCGAGGCGTAGTCGACACTTTTGCCGACAAAATTGCTCGGGTCGGCCGGGTCTTGCTGTGGCACCCCAACATGAACGCTAACCCGCAATTCAAGTTGGCCACCGTCGGGCGTTCGGATCGGCTCGTCCTGAAGACTTCGCTGGACCTCGACCGCCCACTGAGCCGCATAAATCGTATTGCCAAAAACCAAAAAGTGCCCATCGCCTGCCGTCGACACCACGCGCCCACCATACTCCTCAAGTTGGGCTTCGATCCGCTGCCGATGCGGAGTAAGAATACTCTCAATAAACGCCTTGTCGCGTTCCGTCACGCTGCTGCCAGCCATCTCGTTCTTGAGATCGACACTGCGACAGATGTCGGTAAACAGAAACGTCTTGAGTTCGGCCATAAAGGCCGAGTATCCCACGGCAAGAGTTAGCCTGCAACAGGGGCGTCCTCGGCAAAGACCCTCAGATTCCCAGATTTGCCAACGCGCCTGCCACTTGATTCAAGGCGGTCGTCAATCGTGGGTGATCGGTCTCGAATCGCAGCACCAAATCCTGGACCTGATCGGTCAGCGGCTCCACATTTTCAGCCGACGCGGCACCCGACTGCTCCGACAGCCGTCGGATATCGTCTGTCAGCGTGGTGAGCAACTGACGGGTCTCATCGTCGACGCTCCGGGCCTCGGCCAACTCGGCATGCACTTTTTCTAACGTCTTGAGAAGTTCAGCTTGATCCATAGTCACCCTCGCCCCCAAAAGCACCCAAGCGAGCCGGCTCGTCCCCGAGCCCGAACCC
>JAADIN010000250.1 GCA_013151315.1 Planctomycetota bacterium
GACATGGCCAACGAGGTTTCCGTTCGAGCGGCAGCCACGTTGGCTACAGGCAACTCCGGCAATCCGGCCTATCACGAGGCTTGCCAAGAGCTTGATTTCTGGCTTCGTGCCGATGGCCATCGACGCAACCCGGGAACGACCGCCGACCTGATTGCTGCGGGGCTGTTTGTGCTTTTGCGTGATCAGCGGTTAGACTGGCCGGTACGGTTTTATTGATCTTCTGTCTTTGCCTCCGGCGATCTGTCAGATCGCGGCTATTTTCTGTCAGATTGCGGCTGTTTTCTCCATGTCTGAATCGTATCACGTGCGGATTGAGAAAGAGCGTCTTGTCTTCAGTGCTGCGCATTTCATTACCTTCAGCAACGAAAACAACCGCGATGTTTGCGAGCCTCTGCATGGGCACAATTATCATGTCGCGGCAGAGGTTCATGGTCCGTTGGACGAGAATCACTATGTGGTCGATTTCATCGCACTGCGTGATGCGCTGCAGACGATCGTCGACCAGCTCGATCACCGGATGCTCTTGCCCACCGATCACGCGACGATTTGCGTAAAAGAACAGGGCAAGGAAGTGAGGGTCACCCACGGCGAGCGGCGCTGGATCTTCCCACGCGAAGACTGCGTACTGTTGCCTATGGCCAACACGACTGCGGAACTGCTGGCCCGTCATATCGGCCATCGACTGCTCGAGGCTCTCGAAAAAAAGACGGGGCAGCGCCCCGCGCACGTGAGCGTCGCGGTCGACGAGTGCGATGGCCAATGGGGCATTTGCGACTTGCACAATTCGAGGTGAGCCGCAAGGCGCTAGCCTCGGGTTTTAGAGCAGGTCACCCGACGCTAGCGCGTTGCGGCTCACAAAGCTCTACCTACAATCCTTACAATCGCTACTTCTAGTCGACCGCAAATTTTCTTCCGCGTCTCGGTTTGACCGGCCCATTGTAGAACCTAGCCTTACAGGAGCTAGAGAGACCGTAAGGTCGTTTTTTTCGTAGAGAAACTGGGGCAAAACACATGCAGGCAGAGCACATCAACCCGTTTCTACGGGCCGTTTCCAACACGTTTACCACAATGTTCAATTGTGAAGCACGTCGCGGGGCGATGACACTCGTGGATTCCACCGTGAAGTCCTACCCCATCAGCGGCGTGATTGGTCTCTCGGGCAAGGCGGCTGGAACGGTCGTCATCAATCTTTCGGAAGAAGTCGCGCTCAAAGCGGCATCCGCAATGCTGATGATGGAAATGACCGAGGTCGACGACGACGTCATCGATGCCGTCGGAGAGATGGCCAACTTGATTGCAGGGCAAGCGAAAGCCGAACTCGAAGAGTACGACTTGAGCGTCAGCCTGCCTAGCGTCATTACGGGCAAGGGGCACGAATTACGTTTCCCTTCGAGCGCAAAACCCATCGCGGTCGACTTTGATACCGATTTTGGGCCCCTACGCCTGGAAGTTGGCCTCGAAACGGTGCAAACGCCTGCAAACGCCTGCAAGCGTCTAGAGCTCTAAGAAGCTAGCAGCTATCAGTCGTATGGCGAGAATTTCCCTCAATACAAGCACGACGCGCAAGCGAGTGAGTGCATAGAACCCACTTGCTTGCGCTGCGTGCTAGTAAATTCCTATTCGCCGCTCGCCGCCTTCAAGCCACCGCGACCGTCAAAGCTCTCTCAAGTCCCCCAGTCACAAACGTCGATGCTATCTACAAGCTTCGTAGGTCCAGCTCCTAAAACCATTTTTTCCTCAGTGCGATGTCTGACATTCATAAAGCCGCGATTCTGCTCTCTTCGCTTCCCGAAGAAGAAGCCGTCACCCTGATGGGTCGGTTCGAGCCGAAACAAGTCGAAGCCGTCTCGATCGAAATTGCGCGATTGAAAATGGTCTCGTCCGAAGAACAAAACGATGCGATCACCGAGTTTGCCGATTCGAACCCCGCCTCGGCAGGACTGGACGGAGGGGGCCTTGATCGGGCAAAAATATTGGTCCAGAAGGCTTTGGGGAAAAACGCCAACGACACGCTCGACAACATCCGACAGTCGATCGAAGAGGTCCCCTTTGCCTTCTTACGCAACATCGACAGCCAAAATATTCTCACGTATGTCTCTGACGAGCATCCACAGACGATCGCCTTGGTGCTCTCGCACTTGCCACCAGTAGCCGGTTCCGAGATCTTGGCCGGTCTTCCCTCAGAACAACAACTCAAGGTCGTCCAGCGAATCGCCCAGATGGGCCAAACCAGTCCCGAAATTATCGAAGAGGTCGAAAAGGGACTCGAAAAACGCATGTCGAGCGTGATGAGCCAAAGCTTCGAAAACGCAGGCGGGGTCGGGGCGGTGGCCGAGATGCTCAACGTCTCCGACCGTTCAACCGAGCGAACGATCCTCGAAAACCTCGCCCAGCAAGACCCCGATATGGTCGAAGAAATCAGGCGTCTGATGTTCGTCTTCGAGGACATCGGCAAGTTGGACGACAAGGGCATTCAAACGGTACTCAAGAACGTCGAAAATTCGCAGTGGGCCTTGGCACTCAAAGGCGCGAGCTCCGAATTGAAGGAAAAGGTTTTTGGCAACATGTCGCAGCGCGCGGGCGAAATGCTGAAAGAAGAACTCGAGTTCTTGGGCGCGGTCAAGCTCTCGGTCGTCGAGGCCAAGCAGCAAGAAATCGTCGATATCGTCCGTCGCCTCGAAGACTCGGGCGAACTGGAACTCAACGCCGGCGCCGAAGAAGAAGAGCTCGTGCAGTAAATTCGGATTGCGGAATGCGGAAGGGAGAGAGGGGCTACGCCTTCGATTCCGAATTCCGCATTTCCTCGGTTCCCAACCTTGCATGGGTCGTTTAGCATCTACTACTGGTTCGTTCCGTGGAGATGCCCCCCATGTCCCTCTCGCCCATGATGCGGCAGTATCAAGAAGCTCGCGCGGTGGCGGGCGATGCGCTGCTGCTGTTTCGGATGGGCGATTTCTACGAACTGTTTTTCGACGACGCCAAAACGGCCGCTCGTATTCTCGGCCTCTCGGTGACCAGCCGCGACAAAGGCAACCCGGGCAAAGGCGACCCCAACAAAGAAAAACGGGAGCCGGTGCCGATGGCCGGCTTTCCTCACCATCAACTCGAATCCTACTTGGCCAAGATCGTCGCCGCCGGGCTTCGCGCTGCGGTTTGCGACCAGGTCGAAGACGCGCGCCATGCCAAGGGCCTCGTCAAGCGAGAAATTACACGCATCGTCAGCCGAGGCACGGTCACGGATGATGCGCTGCTCGACCCGCAAGAGAGCAATTTTTTGTTGGCGATCGCGCAGGGCTCGGCAGAAAGGGGCGAGCCTTATGGACTCGCTTGGGTCGACATCTCGACAGGCAGTTTTGAAGCGGCGGTCGTTTCCAACGAAAAACTGGGCGACGAATTGGCGCGTGTCGGCCCGGTCGAAATTTTACTGAACGAGTCGGCCAACGACTTGCCACCCGATTTGGCCCAGGGTCGGTTGATCACGCGACGACCTGCTTGGGCCTTTGGCCACGATTTGGCAACCGAAGTTCTCTCGAAACATTTTGGTACCCAATCGCTCGACGGGTTTGGCTTTGGCGACCAGGAAGGCCCCGCCTTGCAGGCGGCCGGCGCGGTGCTCGATTATCTCAAGGAGACGCAAAAATCGTCGCTCGCGCATATCGATCGGCTGCTGCCCTATCGCGTGGGCAGCCGGCTGGAAATCGACGAAGCGACGCGTCGCAGTTTGGAAATTACGCAAACGCTGCGCGACGGACGCCGCGAAGGTTCATTACTCGGAGTCGTCGACCGGACCGTCACCTCGATGGGGGCGCGGATGCTGCGGGATTGGTTGGCCAATCCTTTGACCGACGTACCCTCGATGCTCGACGCGGTGGCCGAGTTTCATGACGAGACTTCGCTCGCCAAAGATTTGCGCGACGCTTTGCGCGCGATCTACGACATTCCGCGGCTCTCGGCCCGAGTGACGACGGGCCGAGCGACTCCGCGCGATCTCAGTTTTATCGCTCGCACGCTCAGTTGCTTGCCCAAAGTGAAAGCCAAACTGGCCGGCCGCAAAGCGGGGCGGCTGCAGCAGTTGGAATCACGGATCGATCTGTTCGCCGACGTTCGCGGCAAACTCGAAGAATCGCTCGAAGACGATTGCCCGCTCAACGCTCGCGAGGGCGGTTTCATTCGTACCGGTTTTAGTGCTGAACTGGACGCCGAGCGCGAACTGATGCAAGGCGGCAAGCAATGGATGGCCGCCTACCAAGCCGAAATCAGCGAACGCGCCGGCATCCCCAACATAAAAATCGGTTTCAATCGGGTCTTTGGTTACTACCTGGAAGTCACCCACGCCCAGCGAGACAAAATTCCCGAAGATTTTATTCGCAAACAGACGCTCAAAAATGCCGAGCGGTACATCACGCCCGAACTCAAAGAGCACGAAGAAAAAGTGCTCGCTGCCGAAGAGCGTTCGCGGGATTTGGAATATGGATTTTTCGTCGAGCTTCGCGAGCTGGTCGCCGG
>JAADIN010000152.1 GCA_013151315.1 Planctomycetota bacterium
GCTGGGTACCGCAATAAGTGGCAATTGCTGCTTCAAATTCTCGACAGGCGGGGCCGTGGACAAATGCGCCCGATTGGCACACCGACGCGATCGCTGCTTGGATCTCCTCACCCAAGGGCCCATTTTGACGGTTCACATCAAGCATCGGCACAGGGCTCACATCGACAGGCGGCTCGGGGATCGATCGTGGTGGGTGCGTAGGCATGGGGTCTCCTCGACCCATCTCTGGGCCAGTCTTTGGGATATCTAGTAGGCCGGCGAGAGTAGGGAGATTCCAGAAACGGGTCAATGCCAGCAGGCAGAACAAAGAGGGCGTGCAATTGGAGATTCACTCCGACATTTTCCCGAACAGACCGATCGAAAATCGAGTACAATCCCTTGCGAAGCACCTAACGCCTCCACTGCACAACCCCCCCAGGAACCCAAGTGATGACTCGCAAAATCGCTCAACTGAAAATGGTCTCGCTAGCATTTCTTCTTGCCCTCACGACCTCAGGTCTCGCCTCTTCAGCGCAAGGTCAACCGACCGCCGAGCATCAAGCGCTCGCTACTGAGGTCGGGGTCTGGGATGCCGAAACAAAATTTTGGATGGCGCCAGATACCCCGCCGATGGCCAGCAAGGCAACCGAAACCAACACGATACTTGGCGGCATGTGGCTGATCAGCGAGTTCAAGGGCGACATGGGTGGCATGCCGTTTCTCGGTCGCGGTCAGTTTGGCTACGATCCGGTGGCCAAGAAATATATCGGCACTTGGATCGACTCGATGAGCCCGTATCTCAGCATCATGGAAGGCTCGATGGACGAGTCGAACAAAAAACTCACGATGCTCTCCAAAGGCCGCGATGCTCGGACCGGCGAAGAGAGTCTCACCAAAATGGTCACCACCTATATCGATGAGGATCACAAAACGTTTGAAATGTTCAGCCTCGTGGAAGGCGAAGAAGATCAATGGTGGAAGGTGATGGAAATCGATTACACAAGGCAGAAGTAGGGCTGATTTCTTGGTTTGCACGACAAGTCGCGGCGCTTCGTTGTTTCGTCCTGGGGTGTGCGGAGGGAAAGGCCCGAGAGGGGCGGTTTTTTTGCCTCGGCTGCGGGCTAGCATGGATGAAAAGGCCGGCATCCTGGTTTTGACAGATTTCTCAAATTATCGTACAATTTCGTGTCTCTCCCAAGCCGGTTGCCCCGCATTACGGTACGCTTCCTGGTATTTTAGAATCAACAGGGCTGCCCGATGGCACTCAACGTACGATCGACAAAACGATTGCTTTGGTCACGATTGGCAAGCGTGTCGCTTTGTCTCTGCGCTTTCGTCTTCTTGCCGCTTCCCCAGTTTGCGGTGCTGGCTTGTGCGGAATCGGCGGAAAGAGAATGTCCTTGCAAAGAAAGCGGGGAGAGCTCGGAGAAAGAATTGGTCGTTTGTTCTTCAGCACGCCGCCACTTGAGCCCTTTTCGCCACCGTGTTCCGAGTCGACCTCGTCCGACCGGCGATCGACTCCACCAAGTCGCTTCCTGCGCCGGTCGTCTTCCGACGATCGTTGGCCATCAGCTTGCCTATGGTCTTCGCGCGCCGCTACTGATTTAGGTTGCGTGCGTTTTGATGTCGTCCTCTTTGGCTGGGCCTGAGGTGCTGCTGCTGGAGCAATTTGCCTTTTTCGCGGGTCGGCGTCGGCCTTGAGGCAAGCGACGTGGCCGTCGGCGCTAACCCCTGTTCATTTGTAAAATCAGTTTGTCTCGGCTGCTTTGGCGGTTCGGTTTCCTTTTCTTGCCAACACTCAGCCTCGGACCGTGAAGGTTCTCTCTCATGCAAAAACTCGTTGAAGGTATTCACCAATTCCAAAAGGATGTTTTTAGTTCCAAGCAGCGATTGTTCGAAGGTCTGGCGGAGGGTCAACAACCGCTCGCCTTGTTCATCACCTGCTCCGATTCTCGTATCAATCCCAACCTGCTCACGCAGACCGAACCGGGCGAGCTGTTTATTTTGCGAAACGCGGGCAACATTGTCCCGCCGTATGGGGCTGTCGAAGGGGGTGAAGCGGCGACGATAGAGTATGCGGTGAGTGTGCTTGGGGTGAAAGATATCATTGTCTGTGGCCATTCGCATTGCGGGGCGATGGGTGGGTTGCTTGATCTCTCGGGGCTCGAAAAACTTCCTGCCGTCAGGTCGTGGCTCTCGCACAGCGAGTCGACGCTGAGGATTGTCGAAGAGAACTATGCCCACATTACCGAACCGACCGCACGTCTGACCGTGACCGTGGAAGAAAACGTACTGGTTCAGCTTGAGCACTTGCGAACGCATCCAACGGTTGCCGCAGCATTGGGGCGCAAAGATATTGATCTTCATGGCTGGGTTTACAAGTTCGAGACGGGGCAAGTTTTTGGCTATCACCCGGAAGAGGGTCAGTTTCTTCCCGTCGAGGGAACCAGTTTTCAAGCTCCCACGGCCGGCCACGAGTTGCCGCCTATTTAATGCACGTCGCAAAACCGCCTGGGAGTGCCAGCATCTCGACCGCTGGCACCCTCCCGCAGGGTTCTGGGATAGGCTCTAGGCGGCCCGCTGAATTTGTCAGAAAAAGAGCTCCAAGGATGGTTGCTTCAGAAGGAACCCATGAACGCCAAACTCTATGCGTTAAGGCTATTGGCCTTTTCGTTGGTGTTCTCGTTTTTTCTGTGAGCGGTTGTTCGCTTTCGTCGAGCCAGAACGAACTGGTGAGTTGTGGTTCGAAACTCGGATGTGCCGAGAGGGTTTTCAGTGAAAGCGAAACGCTAGCAGAAGAGTCCAGTGGCGATAGTAGCAATCCGGTAGCTGGCAAGGACATCAAGTTTTCATTAACTTCTGGACATGTCGGCGAAGGGCTGTCACAAGTGTCGACTAACCAGGAGCAATTTCCAGAGGAGCTTCCCCCCGTCGAGACTACCGAAATCATTCTCGCCCCGGGTTCCGAGTCGGGCACGCCGCTTCAGTTGCAGGACGTGATCGATTCGGTCTACACCTCTTATCCGCTGTTGGAGGCTGCGTTTCTGTCGCGGTCGATTGCCGAAGGCGAATTGCTTTCGACCCGAGGCGAGTTTGATCTCCAACTCCAAGGAGGAGGAACAAGCGGCCCGTTAGGGTTTTACGAAACCAATCGCTTTGGTGCCGGGGCGCGTCAGGCGCTCTTTTCTGGCGGCGAGATTTTTGGGGGCTATAAAATTGGTCGCGGGAATTTTCAGCCCTGGTTCGGCGAGCGAGAGACGAACGATGGGGGCGAGTTCAGTGCGGGCATCTCGATTCCTTTAGGGCAAAACCGCGAGATCGATGCTCGGCGGGCCGCCCTTTTTCGAGCGACTTACGGCCGCGACGCGGTCGATCCGGACATTCAAACGCAGAGCATTGCCTTCGTCTGGGAAGCGTCTTCTGCTTACTGGCAGTGGGTCGCTGCGGGAAGGAATCATCAAATAGTCCGATCGCTGTTGAAAATCGCTCAGCAGCGCAACCAACGCCTCAGCCATCGTGTCGACGCAGGGGATTTGCCCCGCATTGAGTTGACCGACAATCAGCGACTGATCGTCTCTCGAGAGGCGGCGCTCATTGGTGCTCAGCGAAAACTTCAACAGTCGGCCATCAAATTATCGCTGTTTCTCAGAACTCCCGATGGCCGGCCGAGGGTTCCGGTCGAGGCGCAGCTTCCGGAAGATTTTCCCGAAGCAGCTTCGGTCGATGCCGAACAACTAGAAAGCGATATCGTGATCGCGATGTTGAATCGTCCCGAACTGGCCTCTCTCGGTTTTTTGCAAAAGCAACTCGACGTCGATCTGGCTCAGGCTCGCAATTTGTACTTGCCGGCAGTTGACGCCGGGCTGTTCGCTTCGCAAGACGTAGGGGGTGCTGCCAGCTCCAGTCGAGACAAAAGCCCCTTCGAACTGGAAGCCTCTTTGCAAGTGAGCGTTCCACTGCAGCGCCGCAAAGCGCGAGGAAAGATGCAGGCGATCGAGGGCAAACTGCAACAATTGTCCGCAAAAATTGAGTTCACTCAAGACAAGATTACCGCCGACGTTCAGCAGGTTTTTGCGGCGCGGTTGGCCGCCTACGATCGTATTGCCAAAGCCCGCGAAAACTTAAAATTAGCGCACACGATGGAACAGGCCGAACGGCGCAAATTCGATCTGGGCGATAGCAATTTATTGTTGGTCAACTTACGAGAATTGGCAACGGCCGATGCGGAGAAATTGGTTTTGCAGGCGATGCTGGATTATTTTCAAGCTCAGACGGACTATCGTGCTGCGCTAGCTTTGGATGGCAACCTGGGAATCGCCCGATAGCGAGAGCGGTAGTTATGAATGAAAAGACAACCACCAACCAGCAATTCGGCGAATTGCTAGAATGGCTGGCCGTGGAGTGCGATGTTGCGTTCGATCGAGTCATCGCCAAACGGGCGGTTCAGGAAGCGCAGCGCGGCTGGCCTGGGAGCGAACAAGACCGTTGGTGGAAATGGCTCATCGAGGCGGGCGATAGTGTCGGCTTGCGAGTTCAGGTTGTGGAGTTCACCTCGCAACAAGCGTTGCAAGTGGTCCGAGAAAAGACCTTGGCGGTCCATTTGTCCAATTCGGAGACGCCCTGGCTGCTGATCCATCGACAGCACCGCCGCAAGTTCCACATCATCACCGCCGTGACCGGGCCAAGCGGACGCTGGGTCTCGCGTTCTGAATTGGCGACATTGATGGGCAACCCGCCTGAGGACGAGCTGTTGATTTGGGTGGTGGTCGAATCAGCCATGCCATGCCAACAGCCCTCGCGCGCAGGGCATGCGGGATCTCTGGGTACGCCGCCCCATGAACCGAGCTTCAAGCCATTCTCCCGTCTCTGGAAAATGCTGGCTCCGGAGCGCGCTGACATCTGGGTTGTTTTGGTGTTTGCGTTGTTCGTCGGCATGTTGGCGCTGGCAACGCCACTGGCTGTCGAGATGCTGGTTTCGACGGTCGCCTTTGGCCGCTCGGTGCAACCGGTTGTTGTTCTTGCGGTGATCTTGTTTGCATTCCTGGCTTTTTCTGCGATCGTTCAGGCCGTGGAAAAATATGCCGTCGAGCTCATTCAGCGGCGGTTGTTTGTGCGTATCGCTGGAGATTTGGCCTATCGATTGCCGCGCATCCGTCGCGACGCGCTGGACGGGCAATTTGCTCCCGAATTGGCCAACCGCTTCTTCGACGTGGTCACGATCCAAAAAGTGGTGGCGACCTTGCTGGTCGATACCTTGGACTTGGTGATCGTGACGGTGGTCGGCATGATCGTGCTGGCGTTGTACCACCCGCTGCTGCTAGGGCTGAATCTGATTCTGGTCGCGCTGATTCTTTTTGTGTTATTCGTCTTGGGACGAGGGGGCGTTGCGAGCAGCATCCAAGAGTCGAAAATTAAATACGCGATGGCGGCCTGGCTCGAAGGTTTGGTCCGTTGTGGCAACGCACTCAAGTATGAAGGGGGCAACGAGTTCGCCGTCGAACACGCCGACCGCATCGCACGAATTTACCTGAAGGCTCGGCAGGATCATTTTCGGGTTCTCTTCCGTCAGGTCATGTTTAGTCTTGGGTTGTATGCCGTGGCGAGCGCTGTTTTGCTGGGCGTCGGAGGTTTTTTGGTTATTCAGGGGCAGTTGTCGTTGGGCCAACTGGTGGCTGCCGAGTTGATCATCGCACTCATTTTGGGGTCGCTGACGAAGGTCGGAAAACATCTCGAAAGTTTTTACGATCTGATGGCCTCGGTCGACAAATTGGGCACGCTGTTTGACCTGCCTTTGGAACGGCCCGATGGTCTTCTGTCGCTGCCGGAAAACGGCGGCATCAAGCTTCGACTTCGCGATGTCTGCTATGGATACAGTGAAGGGCAAAGTGTCTTGGAAAAGATTAGCCTGACGGTTGAGTCGGGAGCGAGCGTAGGCATCTGTGGACCTTCCGGTTGTGGGAAAACGACGTTGGCTGAGCTTCTGTTTGGCCTCCGACGTTCTACATTCGGCAGCATTGAACTCGACGGAGTCGATAGCGACGATCTTCGCCCCGACGTTTTGCGGAAGCATGTCTCGCTGGTGGGCCCGATCGAAGTGATCGATGGCACGATCGCCGAAAATGTGCATCTCGATCGGGTGGAAGTCGATTCCACCGCCGTCCACGAATCACTGCGACAGACGGGCTTGCTGGACGATATATTTTTGTTGCCCGGCGGCCTGGAAACATCACTGATTGCAACCGGCTCGCCCCTCTCCGAAACTCAGCTCCGCCGGCTCGTGCTCGCCCGAGCAATCGCCGGGCGTCCTCGCCTGCTCCTTCTCGACACGTTGCTGGACCCCTTGCCCGACGATCAGGCTTTGGCCTTGATGGACGTTCTTGCGAAGGGCCCCTGGACGCTCCTTGTTTTCAGCAATCGTCGCCCAATTTTGGAACACTGCAACAGCCGATTCGAATTGGCGGAGAAGAAGATGCCAAGGCCGAAAGACCTAGAGTCGAAAAACCTAGAAAGCCAAGGAGGACGACCATGAGTTGGAACCAAAATTCTTCGGCGACTGCCGGCCAGCTTGTTGAGTTTGAAGAGCGTTTTCCTTCGCTGCGATTGGCGAAGTCGTCGCGTTGGGTGCGTCGCTTGGCCAAGTGGCTGGGTTTGTTGCTTTTGGCAATTGTTTGCTTCACGGTATTTGCCCCCTGGCAACAGTTTGTGGGAGGGAGCGGGCGTGTTGTGGCTTACGCTCCGCTGCAGCGCCGGCAAGTGGTTCAGTCGCCGATCTCCGGTCGCGTAGCACGTTGGGCCGAGAAGATTCGTGAAGGAATTCGCGTCAAGCAAGGGGACGTGATTGTCGAAATTCAGGATCTCGATCCCGATCTGCTTGCGCATTTGCAAGACCAAGTCACGGCAACTCAGCAGGAACTCAAGGCGTTGAAGCAAGTTTCTATCGCCTACGAAGAGCAGGTCGCAGCCTTCCAGGTTGTGCGCGAGCAAACGGTTGCTGCCGCGGACGAGTACATCAAAATGGCCGAGCAGAAACTCAGGGCAGAAGAACAAAGCCTAGAAGCGGTCGCGGCAGCCTTGCTGCAAGTCGAAGCAGACTACGAGCGACAACGAAAGCTGGCAGAAGAGGGCTTGGCTTCGACTTTTAAGCAACAGCTTGCTGAAAGAAAAAAACAGGAAGCCCTCGCCAAAGTAGAACAGGCGAAAGCTTATATCGCTTCGGCCCAAAATAGCGTTAATGCAAAAAACAATGAACGCGATGCAAAAGAGCGCGAAGCGCAAGCAAAAATCAATTCGGCAACAGCGCAACTTCGCAAGGCCCAAGGCGACGTAGCCAAGGTTAAAAAGGGATTGGTCGCTTTGAATGTCAAGCTGACCCAACAGCAAAGCCAAACGGTTATTGCGCCTTGGGATGGGTTTATTTTTAAGCTGGAAACTTTTCAACAAGGGGCGATCGTCAAACAGGGAGACCCGCTCTTTACGCTCGTTCCCGAGACGACCGATCGGGCGGTTGAGATCTGGTTGGACGGCAACGACGCCTCCTGGGTCACAACGGGACGACATGTGCGGTTGCAGTTCGAGGGTTGGCCAGGTATCCAACTCGCCGGCTGGCCTTCGGTCGCGGTCAACACGTTTGGCGGTCGAGTTGCGGTGGTCGACTCGACGGATAACGGCAAAGGTCAATTTCGGATCTTGATCCGACCCGATCCGACCGACGATCCCTGGCCGTCTGATCGTTTCCTACGGCAGGGCGTCCGAACCAACGGGCTGGTGATGTTAGATCGGGTTCCCTTGTGGTTCGAAGTCTGGCGACAGCTCAATGGCTTTCCGCCGGTTGTGGAAGTGGGGCACCCCTCGGGTGCGAAAAAAAGCTCAAAGTGAAATAACCTAGATCGGTTCTCTTTCGCATGTTCTGTGGTAGTTTTTTTGCCCTGCCTTTTTCATTAAAATACTGACTTTGCAATCGTCCTGCCCTAGCCGGGGCTTTAGGATGACAGCAGTGCCGGAGTGCCTTACAATGGCCTGACCGCTTTATTTTTATTGGCAGGGAAATCGTATGAATAGCAAATCGAAACCTCCGGGAGCAAGCGGGAACGGGATGGGCCCACGAGGGTTGTTCTCAGCTCCCAAGTCGGATTTCCTGGCTTCGGTCGTCGTTTTTCTCGTGGCTTTGCCCCTTTGTATGGGCATTGCCATTGCGTCGGGCGTGCCCGTGGCGGCGGGGCTTATCACGGGCATCGTTGGCGGGCTTGTCGTGGGTTGGATTGCAGGTGCCCCGCTGCAGGTGAGCGGACCGGCGGCCGGTTTGACGGTCATTATTTTTGACCTAGTGCAGAAACATGGGTTGGAAGTCCTTGGCATCGCGGTATTGATTGGCGGTGCGCTGCAATTGCTCGCGGGCTTGTTGCGGTATGGTCGTTGGTTCCGAGCCGTTTCGCCAGCCGTCATTCACGGGATGCTTGCCGGTATTGGCGTGTTAATTTTGTCGAGCCAGTTTCATGTCATGGTCGACGATGCTCCCAAAGGAAGCGGCATCCAGAATCTCGTGTCGATTCCCAAAGCGATCCAAAAGGGACTACCGATGCCCGAACTGGGCACCGTCGAGGAGCGAACCTCCCGACGAGATCTACTCCAGCAGTTTGGGGCGTTGCATGAAGAGCAGGTGCAATTGCGAGAGTTGGTCGCCGAGAAAGTTCCCGCGACGCCCAATGCCCCAGAGCACGATCATGCGGCCCATCATCCGGAATCCACGGTTCCGCTGCCCGAGAAGTCGGACCTTGTGCCGCTAGCGCTGTGGCAGAAGGAACTTTCTAATCGTTTCGTCGTTCTTGCTGAGCAATTGGAATCCCAAGGCGTCTCGCAAACCGTTCGTGATCCCGGTCGATTGAAAAAAGTCACGACTGAGTTGCTGGAACAAAGTCGGACGGCGCTTGCCGATTTAGAATTAGGTCGTGCGGATAACGTACGTGCTTCGCAGGCAAAAGTCGAGCAAGGCTTAGGGACGGTACTAGGAGAACTCAAAAACCACGACTGGGCAGCGAAGGTCGGCCTCCTGACGATTTTGGTGCTGATCGGCTGGAAAACGTTTGTCCCGGCAAGCCTCAAGTTGGTTCCTGCTCCGCTCGTTGCGGTTGTGATTGCCACTGCCGTTGCAGCGATCCTGAAACTCCCGGTCCTTTATGTGGAAGTGCCCGACAACTTGTGGAGCGAAATCCACCTTCCGTCGTTGACGGTTCTCAAGTCGATTCCGTTGGGCGTTGTTTTCCAGGCAGGCCTCGTGTTGGCGGTGGTGGCCAGTGCCGAGACATTGCTCTGCGCTACGGCTGTCGATCAAATGCAGACGGAAACACGAACGAATTACGACCGAGAGTTGGCTGCCCAGGGCATCGGCAACATGATTTGCGGAATGCTTGGCGCGCTGCCGATGACGGGCGTTATTGTGCGAAGTTCAGCCAACGTCGAGGCGGGCGGAAAAACGCGTCTCTCGACGATTTTGCACGGCCTGTGGCTGCTGATCTTTGTGTCGCTATTGGCCTTTATTCTTCGGATGATTCCGACTGCGGCTTTGGCGGCGATGCTTGTTTACATCGGCTACAAGCTTATCAATATCCAAGCAATTCGAGATTTGAAAAAGTACGGCTGGGGAGAAGTTGCCATCTATGCGGCCACGGTAACTACGATTGTCTGTGCCGACCTACTGACGGGCGTGATCACCGGGATCTGTCTCTCGGCGGCCAAGCTGCTGTACACTTTTTCGCATCTGGTCGTCGATTTGGAAGTCGACGAGGAGAATCGAAAGGCGGTTCTCCGCCTTGATGGAACGGCAACGTTTGTTCGGCTGCCTGTGCTGGCCGAAGAACTGGAGCGCGTGCCGGGCGATGTCGAATTGCATGTCGACTTCGAGCACCTGAGTTATATTGACCATGCGTGTCTCGACCTGCTGATGAACTGGGCCAAACAGCACGAAGGTACCGGCGGCAAGCTCGTGATCGACTGGGAATCACTCCACGCGAATTTCGCGCAAGACAATAAAACTCGGCGTCGGACCGCGAGCTGACGCGGGCTGAAAAATTGTTACTTCCTAACCATCGTGACTCTATGGTAAAATCGCAGGTCTCATTACCTACCGAGCCACGACCGTCAGGGAGCCGATGTGAAACAGGAAACCCCACTACGTGAGGAAATCGCACTCTTAGGGGAGATGCTTGGCGATACGATTCGCGAAATCTCTGGGAGCGAGTCGTTGCAGATCGTCGAGAAGCTGCGCCGACTCGCTTGGGATGGACGAAGCGGTCAGTCGGAAATCGGACCGACCACGAATTTTATTGCAGGGCTCGACGATGGCCAGCTTCGAGTGGTGGTGCGCGCGTTTAGCATTTTCCTCGACCTGGTGAATCTTGCTGAGGATCGCCAGCGCGTGCGCGTCTTGCGTGAGCGCGAGAAAAGCGCTTACCCGGGTGCCCCTGGTCAGTCGATCCGCGAAGCGGTGCTCCGTTTGCAGCAATCGGGGA
Source organism: Planctomycetota bacterium (assembly GCA_013151315.1). Classification (GTDB taxonomy): domain Bacteria; phylum Planctomycetota; class Planctomycetia; order Pirellulales; family Lacipirellulaceae; genus Bythopirellula. The sequence continues at coordinate 10,485 of JAADIN010000152.1, forward strand.
AATCGGCGATCGAAATGCAGCCGCTCCTTGATCAACTTCACCTCGAGCTCGTCTTTACCGCCCACCCGACCGAGGCAAAACGAAGGACCGTGCGTGCCAAGTTGCGAAAGATTCGCAAATTGCTAGGCAAGTACGATATCGAACAACTTCCTGCCGAGCAAAATCGATTTCAAGGGCTCATGCGAACTGAGCTGGCCAAGTTGTGGCAAACGGATGTCATTCGCCCTCGGCGACCAACGGTCATGCAGGAAGTGGTCCGGGGCCTTTCGATCAAGCAGAATTTGTGGAATGTGCTCCCGCGGATCATGCGAGAGTTGCGAGATTCGTTAGTCGAAGCGTTTCCCGAAGAGGCATTGCAGCTTCGGCCTTGCGTGACGTTTGGTTCCTGGATTGGCGGTGATCGCGATGGCCACCCGCATGTGACTCCCGAAGTCACCGAGGAGACTTTTGTTTGGTTACGCCAAGCGGCTCTGGAACTCCATTTGTCGGTCTGCGAGGAGCTTTTTGATTCCTACACGCTCTCGCAACGTCAAATGCCTCTCGACAAGACCCTTGCAGACGCCCTCGCCAAGGCTTATGGCAACTGGCCGCAACTGAAGGAAGAACTCTTTGGGATTCCGCCCGATGAGGTCTATCGCTACTGGATTGGCGTGATTCGTTGGCGGCTTCAGCAAACCCGACAGGTCGGGCTCGAGGACGGCATGGCCTTCACGGAAGGGGCATACACGTCGTCGTTGGAACTTGAGCAGGATGTTTCTACGCTGCACGACGCGATTGCCCAGTCCTCGGGTGGAGAGTTTCTGACGGGCGAACTCAAAACGTGGCTTGATCGGATTCATGTTTTCGGTCTTCATTTGGCCCGACTCGACGTGCGACAAGACGCGCGTCAGTATCGCGAGGTTATGGACGGCCTCTTTCAAAATCTGGGTCGGTGTTCCGAACCCGAGTCTCTGGACGAGAGGGGACGGCAAGACCTCTTGAAAAATGGCTTGCGTGAGGGGAAAGTGCATTTTCGGAATACGGTCGAGCAGGCCTCTTTTTCGCAGGAGGCCCAGGAAACGCTCGACCTTTTCCGCCTTCTTCATCGGGTCGCCGAGCGGTTTGGGCCGGAAGCGATTGGTGGACATGTCATTAGCATGACCAGCGCGCCGAGTGACGTGTTGACGGTCCTCTGGCTTTGGCAACAGACTGCACCCGAAGGGGCTTCGGAGGAGTCGCTCGCTTGTCTTCCGATCATTCCCCTGTTTGAGACGATCGAAGATTTGGAGAAAGGTCCCGCCATACTTTCCGAGTTATTCAACATCCCCGAGTATCGTGACTACCTACAGAAGCAAAAAAATCAACAGATTGTGATGATTGGATACTCCGACAGTACCAAAGATGGCGGCTATCTTACGGCTTGTTGGTCGGTATACAAAGCACAACAACAACTCCAGCAAGTCGCCTCGGAGCTTGGAGTCGAGCTAACTTTCTTTCATGGCCGTGGGGGCTCGTTGGGACGCGGCGGCGGGCCTGCGGCTAGAAGCATCCTCTCGTTGCCCGAGGGGACTTTTCGCGGATCGCTTCGGTTAACTGAGCAAGGGGAAGTGCTTGCCGACCGTTACGACGATCCGATCATCGCCCATCGGCACCTGGAACAGATGGTTGGGTCGTCGCTGCTCGCGGGAGGCCAACCAGCGGCTCTCGACAAAACCGCGTGGGGCAAAACCATGGATCGCCTTTCGGAGCGTTCGTATCAAAAGTATCGCGAACTGGTCGAGCAACCCGATTTCGTCGAGTTTTTTCAGCGAACGACGCCGATCACCGTGGTCGAGCAATTGCCGATCGGCTCACGTCCTGCTCGGCGCCGTGGCAGCAGTGGCCTGAAAGATTTGCGGGCCATCCCGTGGGTTTTTTCTTGGACCCAATGCCGTTGTCTCATCCCTGCATGGTATGGATTCGGAACGGCTGTGGACGAATTCCTGCAAGACAAGAAGTCGCAAGAGTTGCTTCGCTCGATGTATCACGATTGGCCTTTTTTTCGAGCCACGGTCGACAACGCAGAGCTTGCGCTTGCGAAGGCCGATCTCGGCATCATGGAACAGTATGTGAGTTTGGCAAAAGACTCCGAGGCACTCGTTCAGATCGGAGCGATGATTTCCGATGAATTTCAACGGACCCGCGATACTATTCTTGCGATCACGGAGCACCAGGAATTGCTGGATGGCACCCCCTGGCTCAAGGAGTCGATCCGTATGCGCAATCGCTATATTGACCCCTTGAATTTGATCCAAATCGAGCTGTTGCGTCGATCGCGAGACTCGACCGAACCTGGTGAAACGCAGGCCGAAGAGCTGCAGCATCTGACGCGATTGACCATCAACGGCCTTGCCGCGGGGATGCGAACGAGTGGATAAATGAGAAGTCGCAACTCACAACTCCCAATTCGCAACAAGACATGAAACGGATAAAAGACGCCTTTGATTCTGGCCGTATGGTTCTCGATCTGGACGCTTCCAACATGGCGTCGGCCATTCGTGAGACGGTCCGTCATTTGGTAGCAGACGGAGCGTTGCCAGAGCAGGCCGCCGATCAGGTGGTTTCGGCTTTGTTAGAGCGTGAGCAGAAGTCGCCCACGGCGATCGGCCATGCGACCGCGATTCCTCATGCGTATCTCGATGCCCTCGAGCAGCCGGTGGTTCTTTTCGTTCGGCTTGTCCATCCCGTGAACCTGGGAGCCCCCGACGGAATCCCGACTCGGTTTCTTTTCTTCCTGCTAGGACCGCCCGACTCGGCAGCCCAACATCTGGACACCCTCGCAGGCGTTGCTCGGCTGATGTCGGACGACGAATTTCGCTACGAGGCAGGAAAGGCTCGCTCGGGCGGCGACCTGCTTGCGGCCCTGGAGCATTTCACCGAACGAACCTCGCCCGTAACGGCTGCCCCAGGTAAACGTGACGACGGTTTGACCTACACGGGCAAACTGGGTGGCGGAGTGCGGCAGGATGTGGCTCGTCGTTGGCCGCACTACCTTAGTGATTTTCGCGAAGGACTGCACATCAAGTGCGTCAGCTCGGTATTGTTCTTGTATTTCGCTTGCCTTGCGCCGGCGGTGACTTTTGGTGGAGTCATGGCCGTTCTGACCGAAGGCCGAATCGGCG
>JAADIN010000223.1 GCA_013151315.1 Planctomycetota bacterium
ATTTGAGCACCACATGCTCGGCCATGTTCATGGCCAATGCCGTTTTTCCCATGCTGGGCCGTGCGGCAAGAATCACCAGCTCGGAGTTCTGTAAACCGCCGGTCATATGATCGAAATCGTCAAAGCCCGTTTCCAGGCCCCCGAAGGCATGTTGCTGATCCATCCGCGCATCGATGCGATCGAGCGAGTCGGCTAGCACTTCGCTGATGACACTCAGTTCGCCGCCGCTGCGAGATTCGAGAATACTAAAAACGCTCTCTTCCGCCTTGCTGAGCATCTCGCGCGTCTCGGCAGTCGGGTCGTACGCGTCGTGAACGATGTCGGTGCCGACATGGATGAGCGAGCGGAGCACCGCTTTGTCGGCAACAATACGGGCGTAGTATTCGGCATGGGCTGCGGTGGGTACCTGCCGGGCCACTTCGGCGAGATAGGCTGCCCCGCCGATCTTTTCAAATTGATCGGCCATGCGAAGGCGTTCGACCAGCAGCATGGGATCGATTTGCTGCCCGCCATCGTGCATTTGCAGGAGATGCTCGAAGAGACACCGATTGGCGTCATCGTAGATTTGGGGCGAATAATAAGCGCCACTTCGTCGAAGACTTGCGGCAGCAAAAGGATGCTGCCAAGGACCGCCTTTTCGGCGTCCAAGTTGCGGGGAAGCTGGCGATCAAAAGCTGCCCCAGGGGAACCCTTGGGCGACAGGCCTTTGCCGGAGGATGGCCCGGAGGACGATGACCCAGGGGACGACGGCAGATTCCCTTCGACAGTAGCCACTTGAAGTTTGCTCCCTTCCACCGGGACGGTGGGGCTATTTACGTGACGGTAGGGCTATCTACTCGGCAACGTCGGCACCGACGGTTGGCACGACCCAAACTTTCAACTCGCCATCGACGTGGCTGGAAAGGCGGAATTTTACGGTGTAGAGGCCTAGTTCTTTGAGCACCCCTTCCAGGCGGATCTGATCGACCTTGAGCGAAATGCCGTTTTTCTTGAGCACCTCGGCGATCTCGGGAGCGCCGACACTGCCATACAAATGCCCCTCGGCCGTGGCGTTGGCTTCGATCGTGATGCTCTGCTTGGAAATTTCGGTGGCATACTTGCGAAGCGTTGATTGGTGGGCCTTTTCCAAGGCTTGCAGTTTCGAACGATGCTTCTCGACCATCCGTTTGTGATGCTCAGAGGCAACGGTGGCCAACCCCTGAGGCAGCAAATAGTTGTTCGCATAGCCGGGGCGCACTTCGACCACATCGCCCTGCTGGCCCAGGTCTTCTACCGACTGAATGAGCAACAATTCGATGCCGCCGGTGGGGCCCTTGGGCAACCGTTTGGCAAACTGCATCTTTCGGGTACGTCGGCTTTTTAGTCTTGTTTTCATAGGTCGAGAGGGGGTGTGATTAAATGTTTGCTGTTTAGATTTGCTGTTTGGATACCGACTAGAAGGGGATTTCGTCGTTGGGGGGCATCGAAGGGGCAGGCGGTTGATTGGAGGATTGGCCGGACATGGCATCGCTGTACTCTGGCTGCCCGTAGTCCGACGGTTGGCTTTGTTGGCTAGACTGTTGCCCTTGGAAGGACCCGCCGTTGGAGCGTTGGCCACCGCCGCCTCCACCTTTGCTCCCAAGCATTTGCATTTTTTCGCCGACGACTTTGAGCTTCGACCGCTTCTGACCGTCCTTTTCCCAAGTATCCAGTTTGAGGCGACCTTCGATTAGTACCGAGGAACCTTTGCTGAGATACTCGTTGGCGACCTCGGCAGTGCGGCCCCAGAGCGTCACGTCGACAAACGTGGTTTCCTCGGTCCACTGGTCGTTGCGCTTCACGCGATCGTTGATCGCCAAACCGATATCTGAGACAGCCATCCCGCTGGGGATATACCGCAACTCAGGGTCGCGAGTCAGATTCCCAACCAGTGTTACGCGATTGTAGCTTGCCATAGTATGGACTCCCTTATCTTCCTCTGGCGACCGTCGACAATGATAGTCGACCGGCCTCTACTGGACATTTGTATCCTCAAGCCACAGCCTAGCAAATCGTGCCGAAAAGCACAAATGGCTAGCTTGCAGTGGCTTCTTCCTTGGTTTCCGTAGGCTTGGTTTCCGTAGGCTTCGTTTCCGGAGCCCCATTCCCCTCGGCAGGCGACTCGGAGGTCTCCGGCTCGCCCGTTTCAGGCTCATCCGTGGTCGCTTCGCCCTTGGCGTGGGCGATGATTGGCTCGATCAGGCTTTCAGGCAGCTTGACGAACAGCTGGCGGAGGATGCCCTCTTTGATCTCGCATTGCTTGTTCAAGGGCGACACTTGGGATGGGGGGAGATGGAAATAAGTAATCCAATAAGCTCCCTTGCGGTGGCCCTTGATCGGGTAGGCCAAGCGTCGTTCTTCCCACAGTCGGCTGACCTCAAGCTCGCCTCCTGCGGCCTCGATCATTTCTGCAACGACACCCGGCAGCCCTTGGGGATCGCGTGCCAAACGATTCGCATCGAAGATAAACATACCTTCGTAGGCTACCTTTTTTGTGTTTGCGGTCTCTTTTGCGTTTGCCGTGTTGTCTGCCAAAACCTTACCTCCGAAAAAATTGTATCTTGTGGGCTTATGTTTGTGGTATTTCCGTCCGGTCGGACGGCGCTAACTTCTGTTGTATTGGTTCATCGCTTGATCGATGCCGCTGCTTATCCAGGTTTCTACTGCGTCGGAGGCCCGCTGGACCTGCTGTTTGGCAAGCTTCCCGTCTTCGCCAGTGAGCTTGCCAAGCACAAAGTCGGCTGCATTCCAGCGGTCGGGTACCGGTCCGATGCCAACCCGCAATCGCGGGAACTTGTCGGACGCCAACTGCTGAATCGTATCTGCCAACCCTTTTTGTCCGCCGGCCGAACCTCCGGTCCGTATCCTTAACACTCCCAAATCCAAGTTGAAATCGTCGCACACCAACAGCAGCTCGTCGAGGTCTAGCTTGTAAAAGTCGACCACCTGCCGCACACTCCGCCCGCTGAGATTCATAAACGTCAGCGGCATCAGGAGCAACGTTCGCTCTCCTTGGATTGGGCATTCTTGCAACAATCCATCAAATTTACTTCTTCCAGGCCCCGTACCATGACGCTTGGCCAAGCTTCGGATGACGTCGAATCCGATGTTATGTCGAGTCGAGTCGTACTTCTTCCCGGGGTTTCCTAAGCCGACCACCAGTTTCATCAAATTCTATCCATCTACGATCTACTTTGCTTCTGCCTGCTCATCATCGTCTTTCTTCTGTCCGATAACTTCCGGCTCGACACTTCCACTCACGGCTTCCTCGGCCGAATCTTCCTCCGAAGGTGTCGCGGTCGGTTCCACGCATTGAACGATGACCGCATCGGCGTCTCCCGTGAACGTCGCTCCCTCGGGCAAGCCCGACAGTTCCGAAGCCTTGAGCAAACCGCCCAAGTGCAGCTCGTTGACATTGGCTTGCAGTTGCTCAGGAATATTTGCCGGAGAGGTTTCAATTTCCAGGTGATGGATCAGGTGCTCGATCACTCCGCCTTCATGAGTACCCGGCGCTTCGCCACGTAGCGAAACGGGGACTTCAATTTTGACGCGATCTTTCTCATCGACGCGAAGCAGATCGACGTGGAGCACGTATTGCTGAAAGGTGTCCCATTGAATGTCTTTTAGCAACGCCTGGCACTTGGCAGCGCCGGCGAGCTGAACAACTTTTGCTCCGTGCCGCAGCGAGGCTCTAAGCTGGTCGGAGCTAATTGACAAACTGACCGACTCTTCGCCGTGGCCGTAGAGGACGGCCGGCAAATGGCCACTCGCGCGGAGGCGACGATTTCTCAATTTGCCGTGTTGTTCACGGGCTGCGACTTCAAGTACATCCGACATGGTTTGACCTGCGACCTTGACCTTCAATCATTGGAACAGCCACCCAGGCTCCCTCGCCGGATAGTTGATTCGTCTGACTGATTCAGAAAACGGGAAGCTTCTCATTGTGCCCGATTCGATGCGAATTTCAACCCCAAGCAGAGGAATTTAGGGGGATTCTCAACCAAAGAGGAGGCTGATCGATTCGTTGCGGTGAATTCGCTTAATCGCCTCGCCAAGTAGGGGGGCGATACTCAGGATCTTGGTTTGGGGCATGATTTGGTCGTCGCTCAGCGGAATCGAGTCAGTACAGACCAAACTGGCCAAATTGGCGGCTTTGAGGCGTTCGACTGCCGGGCCGCAAAAAACGGCGTGAGAGGTCGCGACGTGGATTTCCCGGGCTCCGTGTTCTCGAAGTACCTTGGCGGCTCCGCAAATCGAGCCCGCGGTGCTGATCATGTCGTCGAACATGAGCACGATTTTCCCGTCGACCGAGTTGCCGATAATGTTTGCCTGAACCGTTTCTTCGGCACTAGTACGCCGTTATGATGGCCAGCTCGCCGCCCAGCCGCTTCATGTGCCCCAGGGCCCGTTTGATGCTGCCCTCGTCAGGACTGGCGATTACCAAATCCTCGCTAGGAATCTTCTTCGACAAAAAGTGCTCGTTCAGCACTGGAGCTGCGTAAAGATGGTCGACCGGCACGTCGAAAAACCCCTGAATCTGGGCGGCGTGCAGATCCATCGTCAACACCCGATCGGCACCAGCCCGAGCGATCAGATTGGCCACCAGCTTGGCTGTGATCGGAACACGGCCTTCATCTTTACGATCTTGCCTAGCATAGCCAAAGTACGGAATGACAGCGGTAACCCGTTCGGCACTGGCTCGTTTGCAATTGTCGATCATGACCAACAACTGCATCAGATTTTCGTTGGCCGGCGGGCAGGTCGGCTGGATAAGATAGACATCGCGGCCCCGAATGTCTTCGTCGATCTTGCAGGAAGTCTCGCCATCGGGAAAAGAGCCGAGCGAGATCGCTCCGAGCGGCACGCCCAGGTAGTCGGCAATTGACTGGCTAAGCCCCAGATTGGCGTTGCCGCTAAACAGTTTTAAGTCGGTCATTGGAATTCGGAATGTGGATGACGGAAGTGGGAATTGGCCGCTTGCGGCTTAGCGATAACCTCAAATCTCTACTTTTCTCATCTCGTCTTCCACGGTACGCAACTCTTCCATGTTATTGATGCTCATCGACTCGCACGGCTGAAGTACCTTGTGGGCACTCACACGTTTGCCGGCGGCCAGGAGTAGAGCAGGACAATCGGTGAGATAAAATTCTTCTTGGGCATTTTTTGACGTGAGTTGGTCGAGGGCCGCCAGCAGCTCGCTAGCCTCGAAAACATAGGTGCTCACGTTCACTTCGCGAATCGCTCGTTGCTCGTCGGTCGCATCCTTCTGTTCGACAATCCCCACAAAATCGCCTTCTGGACTACGCACAATTCGCCCATAACCGGTCGGGTCGTCTTTATCGACCGTTCCTAACAGACAGGCCGGCTGCTCGGCATTAAATATCTCCAGTAGCTTCCGCAGGGAACTCACCTGCACCATGCACTGATCGCCGGCGATCACCAGCACAGGCCCCTGATGTTTGGCCAATTGTGCGCGACACATCATCACCGCATGGCCGGTACCAAGTTGCTCATGCTGCTCGGCAAAGTCGATGCCCCGCTCGCCGGCCAGCTCAGCCCGTACCAACTCGGCCTGATAACCGACCACCACGACCGTCTGTTCGATGCCCGACTCTCGCAGCGCATCGGTCACATACCGCAGCATGGGCCGGTCGCAAACCGGCACCAAGACCTTGGGAAGCTCCGATTCCATGCGGGTGCCCTTGCCAGCGGCCAGCACGATCGCCAAAGCGGAAGAAATTGCCGTAGTCTTTGTATTCGAATAGGCCATACGCCCATCTTGCCATGAACCGATACGGCCTGCCAAGGGAGCAGACGAAATTCGGATTGCAGAATTCGCAAACCCAGTCGCGCTGCCACGCAGCGCACAGCAGACGATTTCAGGCACATCTGCATGGAGAAGCCCAGTTGGCAGAAAACTAGTGCTCTGTCATCGCTTAATTTTAAGTGTATTTCGAGTAGTCCGGGAGGGACTCGAACCTACCCCCGAAACCTCGGGAGAAACGGCGATTTCTGACCAAGGCGGCGCAGAATGCGGCGCACTCTGTGCACAATTGGCCGAGTTTCC
>JAADIN010000095.1 GCA_013151315.1 Planctomycetota bacterium
AACACGGATCAGAAGGAAAGAATTGGTGCCAATATTTTTATTGATCGGTGTTCAATCCGTGTTTCATCCGTGGCTAACTTTATTTTTTTGGGAAGCAACTTGCAGCGCTCGGCTACGGTAGAGAAACTCGAGGAGATTCCCTTCATGCGGTTGCAGCCAATCGAGTTGCGGGGTGGGGAGTGGGCCAAAGTTTAGGCGATCGATGTCGACGGTGTCTATCAGTTCGCGGCGAAATTTCTCGTCATCGGTGATGGCCGTTGCGACCAACGTCGAACCAATCGAAGCGAGCATTTTTTCTTGAGGGCATTTTACGACACTCACCGCAGGGAACATGAATTCTTTGTTCGCAGCCGGGGCCTCGGGGCTCTTGCAGTGCAAGACCACCGGGCGAAGATAAGCGACCGGAGGCTTTTCGACGAGCCGGTCGCCGTAAGTCTCTGTCATGTGCGTTGTCTGCGGGTCGTCGAAGTCTCGTTGCATTGCGTCCCAAATTGCCGCAGCAGCGCCGGGGATCGTAAACGCGGCCAAGCCGGCAGCCGGGTCGTCGGGTGGCAAGACTTCGATCGGCCCCAGTTTTTCGGCCAAAGCAGCGGCAATCTCCTGGGTGTGCCGCGACGCATAAATGCTACTGCAGTTGATGCAGCTACGTCCCCCGTTACGAAAGACGCTATCGACCATCAAGTCGACATGCTGCTCCCACTGGTCCACGCAGTCGTCGCCAAACAAGATTTTGCTAAAACCGGGGCCATGCACTTGCACTTGGGGATTGCCGGCATACTGCTCGATCGTTTGTAGCCCGCCAAAAAGGAGACTGCGCCGGCAACTGGCGAGAATCGCGCCGCCAATCTCCGCACCTGCCCCCGGATAAATGCAAAATGCTTCACGCGGAATGCCCGCTTCGACCATTGCCGCGAAAACACGGTAAGGCGTCCACGGTTCGCTGCTGCCCGGTTTTAGCACCAAACCTATTTGCAGGGCGATCACCGGCAGCCAAAGCGTGTGCACGCCAGGCGAATTGCTCGGCAGCACAGCACCGAGCGCGTCGCATTGGGCTTGGTAACTGACCGTTACACCGCGATCTTTGTCGCCCCATTTTTCATGACCATAGCCTTGGGCAAGAATGTCGAGATCCAAACCGCGAGTGAGACTGTCGAGAATCTGCTTGAGATTCTTCAACACATAAGCGTTTTTCGCGATGTTTGCCTTGCACATCGAGATCGGCATGCCGGTGGTTGCCGATTGTTGTTCAACAAAATCGTCAGGCGACTGCTGGGAGTCGCCCACGGCAAGTGTGCCACTTTCAAACAGTTCACCGGCAGCTTTGCATTTTTCGATAAGCTCGGCTGGCGACATTGCCTGCAACGCTTGCCGTGCTCGCTTCGCGTGTTTCGCATCGCGGCGAATGATGCCTGCGCCGACGGTATGCACGCGAGCAATCGGCTCGCCGCTATAAAAATGAGCGATTTCGTCAACGTCGAGCGACTCGTAAGGTTCGCCCCAGCGGATGGCAGGTAATTCGATCATTTTTTGTCTGGAACCGCGGATAGACGCGAGAGGGCCGGGGGAGCGCGATCTGCCTGTTGACCAAGTCCGGCAATCGTTTGAACCCCAATTCGTCAAGAGGTAACAGGCCGGCGCGACTCGTCCACCTCAACCCAGGTACACAATTCTTCGGCCGAAGTGTCATTCACGGAAAATTCGACTCTTTGCGACGGCGCGGGAATTGATTCATCCGACTGTTGCATTAATTCCAAGTGCATCTCGATAGCTTCTGCAATTACCTGCCTAGCATTCTCTACCGTGCCCGCGGTTGCTATGCACCCAGGTAGGTCTGGCACGTCGATACTGTAGCCAGTACTCGTCCGTCGGATCATTACGAGATATCGCATGTTTTGCTCCCTATTGTTTCTGCACTGTTTTAGGAAAGTTAGTCCTGCCTGCCGGAGAATCGATGCCTTGGTTCGAGGATGGAGTTCGTCACCCGGTTTTCCGGCGACGGTTACTGTCCCCTTCTTGGTGGGATGCTGTAGCTGACGGTGGCTACCTTGCCTAACTTGCTCCCATCCATCATCTCTCAAAACGCGGAGGATCTCACGGACTTTTCATAACATCCCCTTTTTCTCAGTATACACCGACGGTCGTCGACTCGGCCAGTCGGTGAAACGGCCGGACGCCGCTGACGCCGTCCCAGGGGTATTTTTCGTCGGACGGTTCGCGTTCGCCTTCGTCCCGTTCGAGAAATCCGGGGACGAAGAACTCTTTGGTAAGCGTCGTCAGCTTCACGCGGCCCGTTTCGCCATAACCGACGACACGGTCGGTGTCGTCGAAATCCACGACTTCGATTACTGCCCGAGGCTGCGGAGCATAGTAGCTGATTTGGTAATCGTTTTCTTTGGTCACCGGCGCGCTGCAAGCCAAGCCCATTAGCGTGTTGCCATAGGTTGGCGTCATATAGATGCCGCTTTCCTCAGGCGGTCCGCCAAAGAGCTCTTCGATGCAAAACTTGGTCCACTGCGGCGTAAACTCGGTTCCGCCAGAAAAAATGCCGGTGATTCCTTGCTCCGCGAGACTCGTGCCACGCTCTTCGAGTCCAAGGCAAAGCGATTCGATCAGCTTGGGCGTGCCGAACATGCACTTCACATCGTGCCCTGCGCCGAGGACCGTGATTGCTTGGTCGATACAATGTTTTTTGTACTCTTCAAGATGGTCGATCCAGCCCTTCTTCATGAGTTTGACGACCCAACGTGGATCAAGATCGATGCAAAAGCAGATCCCTCCACGCTGTTGGGCCAAGTGTTCGACGGCCAATCGCAAACGTCGCGGCCCCGAAGGGCCCAACATCAGCCAGTTGGCGCCCGGCGGAAAATACTCATCCGGCAAGGTTTCGCTGAAGAGCGAATAGTCGGTCCGGAAATCGTTGATCGCGATTCGACTTTTCGGTATGCCCGTCGTGCCGCCGGTCTCGAAGACATAAATCGGTTGGCCAGCAAGGCCTTGGGGGACCCATCGGCGCACTGGGCCTCCACGGAGCCAGTCATCTTGGAAGGGCTCGAACTTTTTGAGATCGTCGAACGATCGGATCTCTTTGAGGGGGTCGAATTTTAATTTCGTTTTTTTTTCGAGCCAAAAGGGACAGCCGGTCGATTCGTGAAAATGCCAAGCGACCATCTCCACCGTGTGGGCATCGAGTTGCTGACGGGCTCCGCTCACGACTTGTTGGCGGCAATTCGTGCTCACGACTGCGTAGCAGGCGGGTTGTTGGTATTGGTGCTCAGTTGAGCGAGGACTTGAATGACGCCGTTAAGATGAGTCATTCGAGGACCAAAGCGATCGACAAATTCGTTGAACACAAACTCGCCATCGACCATGTCCTCGGCTGTATCATTGATTTCGTCGGTCATGCGTTCCAAATATTCGACCTGGACACGACTCAGCGCTTCGGCAGCCTCGTTGCACGATTTTGACAGCCGAGGATTGGCTTTTCGCCACTGATGCAATTCCTGGGCGCGATGTTTTTGATTGGCAGACATGACGCTGACCAATTCTTCCAGAATCTCGTTCGTGCGGTCTTGCGAGGCGAGGACTTCTCGAAGGAGGTCGGAGTGTTCGATTTGCGAACCATCGGAAACTTTGGAGGTACTCCCTGCGGTGACATCTAACTGAGAAAATAGGGGGGCAGATGGAGGATAACTTTGCGACATCGAACGGTGGTTTCCTTTCTCAACGAAGCTCAGCACCAAAATGACTTGGTGCGACAAACACGCATGCGTCTCTACCGCTCCATTCTAGTGGAACTTGAGAGAATTTCCACCGTTGGGCGGCTCTTTTAGCGCGAGACCGAGAACTAAAGTTCCCGGCCAGCAGCGCTCGATGGAGGGGATAACGACCGTGATCCTGTTTGATTTGCCGATCGATTACCCAGACGGTCGCCCGTTTCTCCGAGAACCCTCCTCTGATGACCCCAGATAACGCTAACCCCTTGTCAGCCTTTGGCTTTTTGACGGTGCTGGAAGATTCCAAGCATGGGTTTTTTGGTGGTTATCTCGTACTTTCCGACCTGGGAAGACCTCTGGAATTTCATTGCAGCACACCCGTGCTACCCAATGAAGCCCAGAAAATTTTGTACGGGGCCTCGCTACGACCTTACGTTCTGGGCGAAATAATTGGGCAAACGCTTGTCGCCAAAGGCCAGCTAGCGGTGCAGGCGGTCATCACCGATTTGGAAGAGATGCTGAGCCTCGCTCTCTTTCGAGACGAAACGGTCGTCTGTTTGGCAGCCAGCGAGGAAGATTCTGAGGCGACCCCCTCCGAAAATTCCCAGCCAACCATTCCAAAATTGGCGATAGGCAACTATCGACTCTTTGGCACTTCGACATGTACATGGCAACCCGAGCCGTTGCGAGAATCGCTTGCTCCGCTTTGCTCGCATGTCGACTTATCTGAACCTTTCCAAAGAATTCGTGAGGCGATCTGTGAAGCCCAGCGCATTACTGAACATGAAGTGGACGACCACAATGAGCCCTCCGCAGCTGCCTAGACTTGGACTGGCGGGGCAACGCAATCTGTCGGTTGTTTCTTCGCGCAGCGAAGCTCTACAGCTTGCGGTTCCGAAGAACTTGTCGTTAGCGTGGGAGTTCGAGAAGCCCGCTGCGGTGACGGTTCCGCTGACCGCACCTACGGTCCAAGTCGTTGGCTGCGTGTTTCCTGAAGGAGCGGCTGCGAAGACGCAAGTGGAGGTTCCGGCGAAACCGCAAGCGGTGAGTAAACGCCCCTCCACGGCAATTAAAATGGATTTTGCAACTTGCACGCGGGTGCGTCCTCCTCGCGATGTGGTGAAACTTGAGGATCGGCTCTTTTATCTGTTGCAGCCTCCGCTAGAACGGGTGTTTGCCAATGCCTCAATGGCATTTCCGTTTCGACCTTTTCCTTATCAACTCGATGGCATTGCCTTTCTCTACCCTCGCAACGAAGCCGTCATTGCCGACGAAATGGGACTGGGCAAAACGATGCAGGCGATCGTCGCGATGCGACTCTTGGCTCATCAAGGCCACGTGCGACGGATGCTGTTGGTCTGCCCCAAGCCCCTGGTCACCAATTGGCAACGTGAGATCGCAATGTGGGCTCCCGAGCTTCCGGTAACGGTTATTGAAGGCAAACAGTCGCGCCGGCAATGGCTTTGGCAGAACGTCCACTCCGGGGTTCTCCTGGCAAACTACGAATCGCTGGTTCGCGATCGAGAAAGTGCCGCCTCGGCACCCGCCCCCTTCGATTTGATGGTTATCGATGAAGCGCAGCGCATCAAAAACCGGCTTAGCACGACAAATCAGGCCGTTTGCTCGATTCCGCGTCGACGAAGTTGGGCTCTGACGGGGACGCCAATCGAAAACAGTGTGGAAGACTTGGTCGGAATTTTCCAATTCGTTTCGCCCGGTTCTTTGCGACCGCAGATGAAGGTCTCTTCGGTTCGCAGCGTTGTGAAGGACTACGTCGTCCGCCGGACCAAAGAAAAGGTGCTCACCGAATTGCCACCCAAGCTGTTTCGTGATGCCGACTTGGGACTTTCGCCCGAGCAACAGCAGGCGTATCAACTCGCCGAAGAGGAAGGTATCGTCCGTCTGAGCGAGATGAAGCGAGAACTGACCATTCAGCATGTCTTTGAACTCGTGTTGCGACTGAAGCAAATCTGCAACTTTGATCCCGCAACGGGCGTGAGCGCCAAGGCCGACCGACTCGAGGCCGACCTCGAAGAATGTGCCGCAAGTGGCCGAAAGGCAATCGTCTTCAGCCAGTGGGTCAATTCGATCGAGCGGCTACGAGATCGAATCGAGCGGTTTAACCCACTGGAATATCACGGCAAAATCCCTTCGAAACGCCGCGATGGGATTCTCGAAGAGTTTCGCAATAACCCCGATCGGCACGTCTTGCTGATGAGCTATGGTGCAGGAAGTGTCGGGCTGAACTTGCAATTTGCCGGATACGTATTTTTGTTTGACCGCTGGTGGAACCCTGCCGTGGAAGATCAAGCCATCAATCGGGCCCATCGCATCGGCGCCACGGGACCCGTCACGGTCACACGGTTTCTTTGCGTCGGAACGATTGAAGAGCGCATCAACAGCGTTTTGGAAGAAAAACGCGAGCTGTTCAACTCGGTGTTCGATCCCGAAGCTCCAACCTCTCCCACGGCAAAGCTGGGTTTGTCTCGCGACGAAATCTTTGGGCTCTTTGAGCTTGAATTTCCAGGGGAGAGGGATTCAAACAAAGCGGCGTAGCAAGGTCGACAGGGCCGTTCGTAGTTCCTCAAGCTGTTCTTCTGACAGTTTCGCGACCTCTTTCACTGGATGCAAAGTAAATCCCGACCAGACCAGTCGCATCGGCCAACCTTGCACTTCGGCGGTCTGATTGATGCGCGCCAGAATACGGAGCGCCCAAAGGGCTCCATAAGCATCCCGGAAATCGAGCCAGCGTCGATCGAGTTCTGCGAGGTCGAGCTTGCTTTCCGAGTCGTCTCTCTTTTTCTTTTTGTGATTGCGAATACCGACCCTCAACGCTGCCGCGAGAAAACAACCTAACCCGACCGCAGGTGCCCACTGCGGGCTGACAAGGTTCCAATTCCACAGATAGCTGTCTAGCAAGACCATTTGACCTGCCACGAAGACGCAAGCGGCAAGCCCGTTGCGTGTTGGTAAATAATTGAATAGGCCTATCACCACCAGTCCAAGCAAAAACAGCTTCCAGACGACCGAGAGTTCCAGACGCAGGCCGGTCGGGATAAGCACGGCCTGGGCGGCCGGCCAAACGACCACGATCCACAATGTCAGCACGACCCATTGCCAACCGCGATTTTGCGGCCGCTTGGATCCGAGAATTGCCATGAGCGGGCAAAACGTACTGGCGGCTGTGGCAAATCGTAACGCCGAAAGGCCTATGCCATGCTCCGCGTTCCCAGGCAACGACTCGATCGCTGCACCCAAAGCAACGCTTGCAACCGAGACGAGGGCCCAGAGACACGGCGCACGAAGCGTGGTGCCGCGAGCCTGTCTCCAACCGCGGATCAGAAATAACGCCAAGAGCACTGCCGTGCCGTAAACAATCCCCTCAGGCGTTATCATTGGAATAACCATATTTGCAGATTGTAACGACCTCGGGAACTATTGGGGCTGCAAAAAATGGGCATGTTGCGTTTGCTCAACGCCCGGCAGTAACCCATGTTTCTCCAGTGGCACATGGCTGCCTTGTTTTCTGTTTCCAATCCGGATTTTCAATTAGGGGAATCCTCGATGCGTCGATTCGTTTTATTGGCTCTTTGCGTTTCGCTGCTTTCTGCGACCACCGCAGAAGCGCGGCTGTTTTGGCAAACCTACGGGTCCACGATTCCCAGCGAGAGTCCCAGCGGCGAAGGCTGCGGGGCAGGGTGCTCCTGGAATTGGAATCAAGACTATTTCGTTCCTCGCTATCCTTCGTCGTGCCGTTATGGGCTGTTTAGCCCGTGCAAAACGAGCCGCTCCACTTCGCCTGCCTGCAAGTGGAGCCACCCCTTCTACCCAGGCTATTGCAGCAACTATGGTCCTTGCCACTACCGGCGGCGTAACCACGTCTATGGGGCCCGCTGCGGTTGCTCGCCCATTCAAGTTTGCGGAAGCCAAGCAGCCCCCTACTATCTGGGCGACTTCGGTCACCCGGCTCCAACTCCAGAAACCGGCTATTTGCCGAATGTTGAATCCCCAGGGCTGGCAATCGTGGGAAGCATTTCGGTAGAAGGCGATGGACTGCTGGCAAACCTTGATTTGACGCCTGGAGACGGTCCTGACGAGCAACGAGTTTTTCTTGGGCCCCAGACGCTTGGGTCCCAGACGGTCGGGCCCAATTTAGACCTACCCGCATTGATGCAGCAATTAGAAAAGTCGACCTCTCCGCTACCTGCACCGTAAGAGAAGGTCGCCTGACACCTGAATTTTTTACCAGCAATTCGTCTGGTGGGCCTACTGGGGAGTTTGGCTCATTACGACAACGCTGGCCGAGAGTAGGCAGATTTTCCACTGGGGAAGTCTGCCTGCTTTCTTTTCCCAAGTCGACTATTCGATGAAGTTCTCACACTCGAAAGAATTGGGCTATAGCGCACGGGGTGGTCTGGTCGATAGAGATAGTACAAAGTGAACGGGAGGGCGAAACACAACGGTGTTTTGCTTCAGGATAGAGGTCATGGCAAGACGACGGATCGACTTGCCATGACCTTTTTTTAGTGGGTTGCTAGAGCTTTGTCACAGCTTAATTTGTGAGCCGCACGGCGCTAGCCGCGGGTTGCGTAGCGGGTTGCCCCTAGGCCCGACGCTAGCGCGTTGCGGCTCACCTCCCTAATTCCAATTCTTCGCTGTGACAAAATTCTAGTGCGTCTCTTTTATTCTGCCTGAAGCTTCTTAAGCAGCTCTCCTGCTTCTCGGCGGAAGACAAAGAGTCCGCTTTTTGCTTGGAGCAATCTCTCGAGCTCTTTGATCGCGGCCTCTTTCTTATCTTGCTCGACCATGATCTTCGCAATGAGGAAAGCCGAGTCCAGAGGCACTTGGTTTCGACCCACTTTTTGCAGTGCCGCTTGAAACTCCGCAGTACGACCCAGGCGATAGAGAATCCACGCTCGGGTGATATTGCCTCCAGGACTTTTAGGGAAATTCCGGGAGTTCATCTCGGCGTATTTCAGAGCTCGCTCATGATCTGCCACCTCGTCGCTCTGAATCAAAAGCAGCGCCAACAGGTTGGTCGCCGTGAAGTGCGAAGGGTCGAGGCTGATAATCTTGGTCATGGCCTGTTTGGCCCGCCCGGCTTGGCCCTGCATCTGAGCCACGATGCCGTCTAACAACAAAGCCGTGACCGAATCAGGGGCTTGCCCAAGCAAGGCTTCAGCAATCGCCTGGGCCTGATCGAGGCTGCCTTGCTGAATAAGCCATTCCGCATAGGATCGGGCAGTTTTGACATCGTTTTTGTTCTCGGCGTAGGCCTTCTCGAAAGCCTTCTGCGCCTTGCCTACGTCTCCAGCGCGGGAAAACATTTGGGCCAGCGCGACGTAAGGATGGGGCACCTCGGCGTTGAGCTTTCGTGCCTTGCTAAACTCGCCCAAGGCTTCTTTGGGTTTGCCGTTTTGAAAAAGAGTTCCCCCCAGCCTTTGATGGGCTGCGGCACTCTCAGGAGCCACTTCAACCCATTGCTCCAACCACTTCTGGGCCTGATCCCACTGTCGTCGACTCTCGGCAACCGCAGCACGTCCCGCCAGAAGACGAATCGTAAAGTCTTGTTTTCGCTTGGTGTTCTCACTGAATTTCTGTACCAGGGGATCTGCCAAATTGAAGAGGGCATGCGCCTCGGTAATCCGCCTGCCTGCAAAAGCCTGATCCGCAAGGATCAAATAGGCTTCGGGGTCCGCGGGGTTGTTGACGACCGAACGCTCCAACAACACGCGCCCTGCCTTGACCGCATTCGCGCTGCGGATCACAAAATGCATCTTCGCGTAAATCGTATCCACGGGTGGAAGTTTGGGATATTTTTCCTTTGCAGTTTTCAAAAACTCGAGCGCACCTCCGCTGTCGCCGTTGCGAAAGCGTTGGATTGCCTTGTCGATCTCCTTGTAGTCATTGTTCGAGAAAGAAACCGCCTTCCCGATGAGGTTTTCCTTGGTCAACTGCTCGAGGCCCGTCTGCTGGGCAACCGCCCAAGTCGAGGTTAGTGAAATAAACGTCAAAAGAATAGGCAGCTGTGCAAACCAAGTTCGGGTTGCGGCCTGTTTCGTCTTGCTAAAGATCATGGTTATCCTCGAAAATGAATGGCCCGAAATGGAACGGGGATCGGCCCCAGTTCGACCGCAGTCAATTGGTCAGTGGGAGTAAGAGATTCAGACGCTTGATCAGTTCATTCTAGACGAATTCGATATCGTGTCCACGACACGCGGAGGGCTCCGAGGACATTGTGTGCCCAAAAAAGCGAATCTACGTAGGATTGTAGCGTTCCTAGAGGCTAGCAAAGGAACTCCGGCGGTGCTCGACTCTTCTTGGCAGCCCGCCTATAGTAAGTGGTTGAGTAGGATTCTGGGATAAGTTCCAAATTCGGGTCCAAACCGAAAGTTGGAACTGAGTTGCAAGGCGCTAACCTCGGGCCTTACCGCACTCCACCCGAGGCTAGCGCCTACGGCTCACGAGGAATATTGGAACTACTGAAACTTCCCCTCCGTTCTCTCTGTTATCTCCTGTTCAAAACAAAAAGCCTAAGGAACCTGCGATTGCTCATCGGGCCCGTTTTTAACCGCGAAGTCACCACGACCCCACGCAACTGGCGGCTTTATTTTTCGCGGGCCGTTTATGTCGCTGCGCTGTTTGGACTCGTGCTGACCGTCTGGCTTATTCTGATTGGTTCTCAGCAAGTTCGCGGTTTGGGAGATTTGTCTCGATTCGGCTCCGCCGTCTTCGCCCTCTTGGCACCGCTTCAGTTGGCCATGGCGATCGCGTTCTCGGCTTTGCTGACCGCCGCTGCCGTAGCCCAGGAAAAAGATCGCCGCACCTTCGACCTGCTGCTCATGACCAATCTTACCAACGTCGAGTTGGTCTTGGGCAAGTTGCTCGCCAGTATGCTCAATGTCTTGGTCCTGATTGTTGCTGCGACCTCGCTTCTGATGCTGATCACCTTGCTCGGCGGAGTTTCTTACGGGCAAGTTTTTCGCGTGGTCGGCGTTACGCTCACCGCAGCGGTAGTCGCCGGCAGTCTCGGCTCGACGATCGCGCTCTGGCGAGAAAAAACTTTTCAGTCTTTGGCAATGACTTCCTTGCTGTTGGTGTTGTGGCTACTCGGCGGAGAGATCCTCGCCTCGGGGGTTTTCGGTGAACAATGGTTCGGAGTCTCGACCGATCAGTGGGCCGTTGTGCTCACTCCGTTCCGTGCGATTCTTGCAGCCATTCGCCCGTTGGAGACTGCGGAAAACGTGCTTGCCCCATACGGCGGAGCTGTGCCCCTATTCTTAGCCGTCTCTAGTGCGTTGGCAGTTCTCCTCAACCTCTGGGCCATCTGGCGGGTTCGAGTTTGGAATCCCATGCAGGAAAAACGAGAACCGCGAGAGTCTTCCGACCTCGAAACCCCTTTAGCAACTCGCTCTACGCAACCGGTCAAGTCGCGCAAGGTTTGGGATAACCCGATTCTTTGGCGAGAGATCATGACATGGGCGTACGGCAAAAAAATTGTCGTGATACGGCTCGTCTATTTGCTCGTGTTCGCAATTTGCGCCATGGCATTGGTTGCCTATTTGGGCGAAGCCGACGGCCGGGTCTCCCGATCTGCAGCACAGCTTGCCGCGGCCAAGCCAGTCGTCCCGCTAATGTTGCTCGGCTTGGTGCTGGTCAACGCATTGGCGGTCACTTCGATCACCAACGAGCGCGACTTGCGGGCGCTCGATTTGTTACTCGTCACCGACTTGACCCCCAAGGAAATCGTCTTAGGAAAATTGGGAGGCGTTTTTTACAATTCCAAGGAAATGATTCTTCTGCCGATTTTGCTCTGCACCGTGCTGTGGGCTACCGACCATTTGTCGACCGAAAATTTAATTTTTCTTGTCGTCACGCTGCTGGTCATGAACCTTTTCGTGGCCATGCTGGGCGTCCATTCGGGCATGGCCTATCTCGAATCGCGAACGGCCGTGGCAGTCAGCCTAAGCACGGTCCTCTTTTTGTTGTTGGGAATTGCCGTCTGCATGCGTATGATGTTGGCGTTCCAAAGTTCGTTCACCTACCAGTTCCAGGCATTCGCGGCGTTCATGTTGGGCGGCGGGGCAGGGCTGTTTATGGCGTTGGGCTCTCGCAACCCTTCCAATGCGATCGGGGTCGTGTCGATGGCAACTCCGTTTGCGACTTTTTACGTCATCACCAGTTACTTGCAAGGAAGCTTTGGAGCGGCCTTTTTGGTGGCCGTGGCGACGTACGGCTTTGCAACCGCGGCCCTGTTGATCCCTGCACTCGACGAATTCGACGTCGCGACTGGAAGATCGACGGGAGACAATGAGTAAATCATCAATACCGAAACATTCCAGAAGGCCCCCTCGTGATCGTGTTGCAACAATTTGCTCCGCTCCTCTTCGTGATGCTTCTTCTCGGAGCCGGCTCGGGGTTCTTTTCTTGCAGCGAGGCGGCCCTTTTTTCGCTGAAGTCGGACGACCGACGCGCTCTAAAAAACGGCAGTACCGCTCAGCGGATCGCGATTGACCTACTCGATCAGCCCAATCGATTGCTCACCGCGATTCTGTTCTGGAATCTCATGATCAATATCGTCTACTTCGCGCTCGCTTCGACGATCGGTATCCAGCTTGAAAAACAAGATCGACGTGCCGAAGCAGGGCTCGTTGCCATTGTCTCTTTGCTGGCAATCATTCTGTTGAGCGAAATGATTCCCAAAACGGTCGGGGTCTTGCTCCCTCGAAAGATCGCCAGCCTAATTAGTCTTCCTCTTGCCGTTTCGGTTCGCGTTTTCGACCCCGTCGCTCCCGCTTTTTCTGCAGTCAATCGCGCATCACGACGGCTCCTGCTGCCCGGATTCCGCGCCGAGCCTTATCTTGACATTTCGGACTTGGAAAAAGCGATTACCGTCTCGACCACCGACGAAGAACTCGCGGCCCAAGAGCGCACCACGCTGCAAAATATCGTGCTCTTGGCCGACCTTCGCGCCGAAGAACTCATGCGCCCTCGAACGCAATATCAATCGTTTCGCCCGCCAGTGAGTCTGGCCGATCTGAGAGGGGAAATCACCCGCAGCGGTTATTTGCTGGTCACCGAACTTGACAGCGACGAAATTACCGATGCGATTGCGCTAAAACATATGCCGACCATCCCCAGGCAGCACTTGGAGAATTTCGCTCAGCCGGTCGTCTACGTGCCCTGGTGCGCGTCGGCGGCCGAGGTGTTCGACAAGCTACGGGCCCATGAGTGTGAAGTGGCCGCGATTATCAACGAACTGGGCGAGACGATCGGGATCGTCACCCTCGAAGACCTTTTGCAAACGGTTTTCGAGGATGAAGCCAGCCGTAGTTCCCGTCTGCTTGAAACCACACCCATTCGCCACCTTGGCGAAAACCTCTGGCGTGTGACCGGCATGACAAGCCTTCGCCGGCTAGGGCGAAAGTTCAACATGTCGCTGCCCACGAGTAAAAGCACCACCATCGCGGGCATCGTCCAAGAGGTCCTGGGAAGGTTACCCGTCGAAGGAGAAACGGTTCGCTGGCACGTGTTTCAATTCTTGGTGATCGAAGCAGACCAGCTCGGACAATTGACGGTCGAAATGCAGGTCGTTGACCAGAAGGGAGCCCCGTCGTGATTCTGATTGGCACCCTCTTGGTGGTCGGCCTACTTTTGAGCGCTCTGTTTAGCGGCTCGGAAACCGGTTTTTATCGCGTAACACGAATCCGACTGGCCACCGAAGCGTTGTCCGGCGATTGGACTTCGCGAGCCCTGCTTTGGTTGGCCAACCAGCCGACACTTTTTATTGCGACTACGCTCATTGGCAATAACTTGGCCAACTATGTCACTTCACTTGCGGTGGTGATGGCTTCGCAGCATTGGTTTCCGAACGGCGGAACTTTACCAAGCGTATTTGGGCTAATCCTGATTGCTCCACTCGTGTTTATCTTAGGGGAGTTGCTGCCCAAGAATCTGTTTTTCGACGCCCCCAATCGACTTCTCAAACGGTGCGCTCCGCCGCTGCTGGTTTGCACGTGTCTGTTCGCCCCAATTTCGGGGGTCCTCTGGGCGTTTAGCCGGCTACTCCAACTACTCACCGACACTTCCCCTCAGGAACTACGACTCACTTTGGCTCGTCGAGAACTGGCCGAACTCTTGACCGAGGGCCACGAAGAAGGAATTCTCCGACCGGCCCAGCAATCCTTGGCTCAGGCGATGTTGTCGGTGGCGGGGAAGCCGATTCGCAACTTTGTAACCGAAACGGGCCATCTCGTACGCGTCACCACCACGATGAGTAAAAGCGACGTCCTGCGCATCGCTCAACGCCATGGACGTACCTTGCTGCCAGTCGAAGAGACTCGCCAAGGTCGCCGTCTGGTCGGTTTTTTGCGCACCGTGGAACTCTACTTGGAAGATTCCCCCTCGCTACCCACTCCGCAGCCGATGATTTCGCTTCTCGACCATCAATCGTGTTTGTCTGCTTTGCGGATGCTCAACCAAACGGAAGATTCGTTGGGACACGTGGTCGACGACCAAGGAAAAACGATCGGCTTTGTCACCGGGCGAGAACTCCGCATGGAATTGCTACGAGCGTCGTAGTCAAAACACCCGCTTGCGGCTTAGCCCTTCTGGTATCCCAGTCCTTTGAAAATCGCAAGCATTTCTTCAAAGTTGATAAAGCGTCGGCGATGTTGCATTTTGTACTGATCAATCGCGCGCGCCAGTTCGGCAGCATCGGAAGAAAGATGCTCATGGCTATTGGCAAACTGTCGACGCTCTCGTCCGACAGCAGAACCTGAACGAGCAGATTCACGGCGGTCAACAAACGAAGAGGCTTCTGGGGAAACTGGTGTTTCTGGGAAAACGGTCGAAGGCATCGAAAGACTCCTGGGCAGGCGTGAGTTCTGTTTATTTCTCTTATAAACATAGCTCACCCCACGCACCCAGGTCGGCAAAAGCACCCTGGCCAACCGGTTATGACGGTTATACCCCGAAAACGGACCTCGCCTACGCATTCGCAGCGAGCCGGCTCGTCCCCGAGCCCGGACCTAACGGCGTATCACGGTATCCTGCCCGGGAGAAATCGGCCCCTGCAATCTCGCAAGAAGGACTTGGCTCGCCTGGTGACCCGAGTCAATCGCCAAGGCCTGACGCAGAGAGTCCGCTGCCTCGGCAGGCTGTGCCGCAGAATGTTGGGCTGCGGCCAAGTGGTAGAACAGCTCCACGTTGGGTTGGCCACGCAGACTGGCCGCATAAAGGCTTTCAACTGCATCTTGCCGCCGCTCGAGCGCTCCGTAGACGAGCCCTTCTAGCCAGAGTGCGTTTTGCGGCTCTTCTCCTGGTGGGTAAACGTCGAGCAAACGATGCAGTGCCGTCAAACTTCGCTGAGGCTGTTTTAGCGAGAACTGAATCTCCGCCACCTCAAGCAAGACCTGAGGCATATGCGGCGAATAGCGCAATGCCTGTTGCATATCGGCCAACGCTCTTTCCGATTCGCCTTGCTGACGAGAGATCCGTCCGCGCAACGCCCAAGCGCCGGCAAGGGAGGAATCGAGAGCAATGGCCTCTTCGGCTCGCTGCAATGCCCGATCGATCGACCCGATTCCTAATAGCATCTCGCCAGACCGCACCACGGTCGGAGCATGTCGCGGATTAATCCGAACGGCTGCTTCCAACTGCACCACGGCATCGCGCTGCTTCTCTTGCCGCCAAAGGACCTCGGCCAAGTGGCGTCGGGCATCGAGGTCCATCGGGCTTGTACGGACCGCCTCGGTTAACAATTCGTGAGCTCGGTCCCACTGCCCCAATTCCATGGCCGCGACCCCATCTCGCGACATCTGACGACAAGCAACGATCGACCC